>JAGXAR010000005.1 GCA_018971525.1 Nitrospirota bacterium | reverse complement strand
CGTTGAGGGGTTGTGGAGCGAGTACGGATCAGAAGCTTTCAGGAGCATCGTGTGACTACCATCAGCGATGGATTAGATCTTCCGACGAGGCCCAATTCTGCCACAGCAGAATACCCGTTTCCTTGCAGGAAAGCACCTGAACTTGGAAGAGAGTTGCCCTGGAAATGGGACCATTAGCTTCATCACTTTAGCCTCTCCTATAAATGTAGATGAACACGAGAGAGTTCTGTTTTGGTACACGTTCTTCCATTTTCTGCTCTGAGTCGCCTGCTCCGCATCCTGCCGCCCTTTCATTTATGTCACTAGGTTACCTATCTAGCGCGCACTGAAGTTGCATCTCTTCCCGCCTCGCTATTGCATCTGGATACATCTGACTAATTCCCTCCATCCGTGCACGACGGTATGGTCAGCATCGTCATGCGCCTCTCCGAACGAGAGGACACGAATGAAGCCCACGTTGTTGTCGGTAAAGGAAGTCGCACGGGAATTGGGGGTGAGTACGCAATCTATTCGCCGCGCCTATTGGAACGGCACCATTCCGGCCTATCGAATCTGCAAAATTTTGCGGTTCGACCTGGAACGCGTCCAACGGATCTTCTTGGCGAAAGGGCTGCCGGGGATTGTCCGGGACAGGGAAGCGGCGCGCGACCGGCGGCAGCCGGCGGCGCGCACAGCAAAAGGCCCCCGGACCGTAAGACGGGAGCGTTCATGGCAGATGGTCGGTCAGGAAAATATTATCAATGAACCTGGCTTTTGGACTTTTATTCTTGGAGGGAGACCACAATCATACCTTGGGTGCGAACATGGAGAAATGCTTCATTGATTTAGATTTGAGACCCAGCAAGAGAGGGACGGAAAAAAATATTTTGCTTGTTCTACTGCCTACACCGTGCCTACACGGAGACTGGATGGAAGCGTGAGGATATGTAAGTTGTTGATTTTTGGTGGGCCGTGTAGGGGTCGAACCTACGGCCCGCTGATTAAGAGTCAGCTGCTCTACCAACTGAGCTAACGGCCCACCGGGTATGTGTGTGGCGGATATCTGTGTGCGGCGGCTGTCCCTTGCCTGTTTGCTGGTGCGCCTGACAGGATTTGAACCTGTGGCCCTCAGCTCCGGAGGCTGATGCTCTATCCAGCTGAGCTACAGGCGCTCCCGCAACCAAGGTCCGGCACCTTAGCACAGCGTTTTGGCCCCTGTCTAGCGGTCCACTTAGGAACCTTCCGGTCTGCGTCCGGCTAAGAACCCGTACGGCAGGAATACTTCTTCTCCCGCTGATTTCGTGGCCTGCCGAAGCGCATCCAGTGAGGCGGCTTCCTCCTGCACCAAGCGGTCTTCCTCCTCTCGGAATGCGGAGGGGAGCCGCACGATCGGGATGAAAGTTTGGACCTCGCAGGCGCCATGGGCCAGACCGCGAACTTCTGTCGGGATGCCCATCGATCGACAGACGAGGGGGCGGTGATGGTAGACGCCACAGCTTCCGTTTGCCTCCAGCGCTGGACAGGGATGATGGTGAAATTCTGTGACCAACCGGTCGATCTCCTCATCGGACCACTTGTCGAGCAGAGCGGTGTGGGTCAGTTGTGGAAAGGCGGTTTCCATGGCGGCGGTGTGCTCAATGGCACGTTGTTCGATGTGATGGCGGTGGTCCGGAGGGAGGCCGGCGAGCCCCTGTTGGAGGGTCTGGACGTCTAATAGGGTGATCGGAAAGGGGCCGATGCAACAGCTGGTGCAGCCGAGCCGGCAGGGAACTTCACCGAGCAGGGCGGCAGTTGCCCGCTGGAACCAACGGTCGGTTTTTTGATACAGCGGAGCAGGGTGGGGCAGAGTTGGAACTGCCACAGCGGCTCATTCCTCTTTGATGGAGAGGTCGATGATGAGTTGGCCTTTGGGTGAGTAAAAGCCCTGATCATCAATCTGGACGATTCCGTTGCACTGGTCTTGGTAGAATTCGAGGATCCATCCGTTGAAGTCATAGCCCTCATCGGTCATATCATTCGGGGCGAACCGAGTCGTGAGCACAAACCTCGCGCGCTCCACGTATGCGCGCACGAGTTCTGCTTCGATATCGTCGTGAGCGAGGAGGAGTTCTAAGAACTGCTCCTTTTCTTTGTCGAACACGTCTTTGTAGGTGCCTCGATCTCTGACGCAGAACACCTGAATCGGTTTTCTGTCGCGATCGTACCCGAGCGTGACCTGGACCCAGGCCCATTCATCCAACATGGTTTCGTCCATGCCCGGCGGAGTAGTCGGCGCCTGGCCGCGTGACTTAAGAAATTCCAAGAGCAAGCGGATCGGCGGCGAGTTCTCTTTCTGGCAAAACACGCGAGAATAGTTGTATTGCTCTGCTTGTGCGGCGTCGGCCGGCTGGGCGGTCGATGGCAGAATGGGTAGTTCTTTCGCCATGCTAGCTACTCCGGGGGTTCGTCAACATTGACTCACGAATGCTGTACCAGCGTGTACTCTACGCCGGCTGGTCTCGAAACTGCAAGAGGCCGTGAAGGCGTTTCCCTACGCCTGGCCTGTGTTTTTCCGGTTGACAGCCTCCGAGCGCTTGGATAGACTCCCGCAGGTTTTCGCCGCTTCCAGCGACACGACTATTCGTTCATGAATGTTGATCGGGTCTGAGCGGAGTCAAGAGGGGCGAGTTCGTAGCATTTCACCATCTTCGTTATTTAAGGAGGTTGCTCGTATGGCTAAATCAATGACCAAGTCGCAGATTGCTGATTACCTGGCCCAGAAGACCGGCTTGACCAAGAAGGCGTCCGTCCAGCTCATGGACGACTTTGCCGCCTTGGCCTACAAGGAAGCGAAGAACGTCTTCGTGGTGCCTGGGATCGGAAAGCTCGTATTGGCGAACCGCAAGGCCCGCATGGGACGGAATCCACAGACCGGTGAGCCTATCAAGATTCCGGCCAAGCGTGTGGTCAAGTTCCGCGTGGCCAAAGCCGCCAAGGATGCGATCCTCGGGAAGAAGTAAACGAAGATCGACCGGCGCAGATCATACGTGAAGCGCCTTCTTCCGGCTTCATTCACGCCGCATGAAGAAACACAGGGCCGGCTCCCCGGGAGGGGCGCCGGCCCTGTACTTTTGCGGCCTCGTTACATCGAGGGACCGAGTCCGGTTCCGCCCATGCCGTCGTGCCCCACCAGCCTGATCGCGTCGCCGTCCTGAACCAGTGAGTCCTCGCTGGCGATCTTCTTATTGATGGTCACCAGCACTTTCTTCTCGCGAATGAGTTGGAGGAGATGGCGCAACTGAATGCCCTGCCGCTGGATCACCTGACGGACGGACATGGGGGATGGAACTTCACAGGCGAGGTCCCGTTCCCCATCGGCGGTTTGAAGCTGACCCATCAAAGAAATGGTGATCATGGTCGGACTCTCCTCATCTTCAGTCGTGATATTTTCCTGGGCGGGCAGGGGCATTGTGCCCGTTGACTCCGTGCCGGTCGCCATCGATAATGCTCGGTCATGCCGTCGTTGGATATCCAGAATCCCGGGATGCCGGATTTGCAATTCGTCCTGTTCGTCTCGGCCCTCTGCACGGCTGATCTCTCGACGCTCAATGTCCCGTCTGAACTTCGAGCCACTATTTTCGACCGCTGTTGGGCGCTCATTCATACCGAGGCGCCACCGACTGATCCTAAGGAGCGTGTGCTCGATCTCCGTGGGGGCACGGAATTGACGCTGGAAGCCTGTCTGTCTACGATCCGCTCGTTGCTGACGGACGCCGGGATTCGTACTCTCACATGGGACCATCCGGTGAGTGAGCCGACCCACGAGAGCACGCCCGCCGCGAAGCCGTTGATCGATCGGCTCGGGCAATTGTACCCCGATCCTCCCGAGATCGTCGATCCCGAAAAACCGGCGTCTGGTTGATGGGCGTGGTCTTTCCGGGTCGCGATATCGTGATAAACCCGGCAAATGAGCGACAGACAAGAGGATGAAGAGGAGCATCGTGCGGGTTACTACAACCGATATCCCAGGCGTATTGCTGATCGAACCGGATATCTTCCGCGATCCACGGGGGTTCTTTCTCGAAACGTACCATGCCCGTCGGTACGCCGACGCCGGTATTCCAGGCCCCTTTGTTCAGGATAACTATTCACAGTCTATGCGGGGCACGTTGCGCGGGCTCCACTATCAAGAGCCGCATGCCCAGGGGAAGCTCGTGATGGTGACAGAAGGAGCCGTCTACGATGTCGTGGTGGATATCCGAAAGGGGTCGCCGGGCTTTGGCCGGTGGTATGGAATCGAGCTCTCGGCGGAGAACCGGCGCCAAGTCTATGTGCCGCCAGGCTGTGCGCATGGATTCTGCGTGACCAGCGACCGCGCCTCGTTCCTGTACAAGTGCACGGACTATTATGCGCCGAGCGACGAGCGGGGAATCATCTGGAACGATCAGGCCCTCGCCATTCCATGGCCGGTGACAGCACCCATCTTGTCCGCTAAGGACCAAGCGTACAAATCCTTGGCCGAAATGAAATCGGGGTTGCCAGCCTATCGACCGGTCGGATGAGACATCGCGGCGGCCCATTGATCCTCCGAGGATGGCTATGTTATTCACCGAGGCCATAGTGGTACGATTCCGTGACAGTGACGGCACGATTTCTTAGCATACGAAGGAGGACGCAATGGGGAAAAGTTTGAAGGGAACGAAGAGCCACGACAATCTCAAGGGCGCGTTTGCCGGCGAGTCCCAGGCCAATCGGCGCTATCTCTATTTCGCGCGCCGGGCTGATATCGAGGGCTTTCCTGATATCGGAGGCTTGTTCCGTGATACGTCCGAGGCAGAAACAGGCCACGCGTTCGGGCACCTGGATTTCTTGAAGGAAGTCGGGGATCCGGCGACCGGGGTGCCGATCGGCAATACCGAAGCCAATCTGAAGTCGGCGGTCGAAGGCGAAACCTACGAGTACACGCAGATGTACCCTGGCATGGCCAAAACGGCTCGGGACGAGGGATTTCCTGAACTGGCTGAATGGTTCGAGACGCTCGCCAAGGCGGAGCGGTCGCATGCGAATCGCTTCACGAAGGGACTCGATAGCCTGAAGCAGCTCTAGTTCCGGTATCTGTCTGACATCACAAGGGTGAGCCGGGGATGACCCGGCTCACCCTTTGTGCATTCCGATCTTGTATTCGCAGGACCTCACAGGAGACAATGGGCACCGTGAATGGTCTGAGCCTGATCAATCCCATCGATCCCGCGCAGCTCCAGAAAGAGACGCAGCGAATTTTTGAAGTCTGCGATGGCTGCCGGCGCTGCTTCAATCTTTGTCCGTCGTTCAACACGCTGCTCGACGGCATCGACCGTTATGAGGGCGCCGTCGCCAAGCTCACCCCCGCCGACCACCATCGGGTCGTCGATGAGTGCTATTACTGTAAGCTCTGCTACAACCACTGTCCCTATACGCCGCCGCATCAGTATGCTCTCGATTTTCCCCGCTTGATGATTGCGTGGAAGAAGCATCTGGCTGCGACGCGCGGGGTGGGCTGGCGCGATTGGTTGTTGATCAAGACGGATGTGATCGGCACCCTCGGGAGCCTGGTGGCGCCGGTTGCCAATTGGCTATTTAGTCTTCGGTTCCTTCGGGGGCTGATGGATTCGTGGGTCGGCGTGCATCGGGATCGTCAAGTCCTGCACTTTTCTCCGGAGACGTTTACCCATTGGTGGGCGCGTCGAGGGGCGGCACAGATTCCCGCCTCCTCGTCGCGGAAGGTCGCGCTCTTTGGGAGCTGCCTGGTCAATTATCAAGCGACCGATGTCGGCAAAGCGACGATTCAAGTTCTCGAAAAGAACGACGTGCATGTCGTGATCCCAGAACAGCGTTGTTGCGGGATGCCGTCGTTCGATATCGGCGATACGGCGGCGATTCAGAAGGCTGCTTCGGCGAATGTTGCCTCGTTTTTGCCTTGGGTGGAAAAAGGCTATGAGATTGTCGTGCCCGTGCCCAGTTGCAGCTTGATGTGGAAGCGGGAATATCCTGAAATCGTCGGTGGCCCTGAGGTGCGGCGTGTGGCGGAACGGACGTTCGATGTCTGTGAATATCTCATGAAGTTGAAGCGGGATGGCGCCCTGGCCACCGACTTTCAGCAGAAGCCCGGGCGAGTGGCCTACCAGGTCCCGTGCCATCTGCGGGATCAGAACATCGGATTCAAATCCAAGGAACTCATGGAGTGCGCCGGCGCGCAGGTCGAGGTGATTGAGAGGTGTTCCGGCCACGATGGTACATGGTCCGCCAAGACGGAGTTCTTCCCCCTCTCGATGCTGATCGCGCAGAAGGCCGTTCGAATGATTGAGCGGGCTCCGGCAGATCTCGTTGCCTCCGATTGCCCACTGGCGGGATTGCAGCTGGATCAAGCCGGTGCCATGGCCCATGCCGGCGGCCGGTCGACGCAGCATCCGATTCAAATCGTGCGCGATGCCTATGGGTTGCAGTCAACTGGTGCGTCATTCGTGAAACCTCGGTCGTGAAGCGCGAGAAAGACGATGAAGCAACTGATAGAGACTGATCTGTTGCCCCCGGCAGAGTATGAACAGCAGCGGGAGCAGTTCCGCTCGCAGATCATCGCGCTCAAGCAGCGGCGCCGGATCTCCGTTGGGCCGCTCATCACGCTCGTCTTCGAAAATCGTGAGACGTTGCGGTTCCAGACCCAGGAAATGATCCGGGTCGAGCACATCCTCGATCCCCGTAAAGTCCAAGAAGAGTTGGACGTCTATAATGCCCTCATGCCGGGGTCCGGTGAGTTGAGCGCTACATTGCTGATTGAGATTACGGAGCAGGATCGGATGAAAGAATGGCTCGACCAGTTCATGGGACTCGATCATGGAGAAACGGTCGCGATCCGCGCCGGGACCGAGCAGGCCTTCGGGCTGTTCGAAGGTGGCCACAGTCATGAAACCAAAATCAGCGCGGTGCATTTCGTCCGATTCCGGCCCACCGCGTCGATGACAGCTTCGTTCGCCGATTTGCATGTGCCGGTCGCGCTGACGGTGCACCATCACGAATACCACTCTGAAGCGCCCGTTCCGGGGAGCCTGCGCGAAGAGTGGCTCAAGGACCTGAGGTAGCATGGGCTCTGTCTTACTGACGAAACGTATCGAATTTGCGGCGGCGCATCGCTATATCAAGGCTGACTGGGATGAGGCCAAGAACCGCGCAGTGTTCGGTCCCTGCTACAACCCGCCGGCGCACGGACATAATTACATGGTCGAGGTGACGGTCTTAGGCGAGGTGGATCCGAAGACCGGCATGGTCGTGAATCTCTTCGATTTGAAGCGCGTCTTGCTCAATGTGCTCGAGGAATTCGACCATAAGAATTTGAACCTGGACATGCCCTACTTCGAGGACCGGATTCCCACGTCGGAAAATCTGGCGCGTCTTCTCTGGACTAAGCTGGAAATGCAGAAAGACATCGGTGCGCTTCACGCGATTCGATTGTACGAAGATGAAGACCTGTATGCTGATGTGACGGCGGAGGCCGGGCTCGACGTGGCCAGTGTGACGCGACGCTACTCGTTCACGGCGGTGCAGGATGGCAACCAGGGCCCCGAGTGGGACTGCTTCGTCACGGTCCATGGCACCATTGATCCCATGACCGGTATGGTGACAGACATCGGGGCTCTCAACCGGTTGGTCCAGGAAAAGGTGGTGCAGGCGTTCGACCGTCAGGACCTTCGTCGGGTCCTCGGGACTCAGACCGTGACCGGCGAGCAGCTGGTCGAACACATCTGGAAACAACTGGTCTCTTCTCTCTCATCGGGTAGACTGTCGAATGTGCGTCTCGTTCAGTCTCGGGACCTCTCCTTCGAATACGCAGGCTGACGGGGCTGCGTACGTTCGGTTCGAGCCTTCTATGAATACACGTCTTATCTATGCGCTGCTGATGGTGTGCCTCTCGTGGACGGCGGTGGCCTGGTCTGCCGAGGAAGGGGAGGCGATCGAGAGGACCGTTAGGGAAGCCGCCAAGGCAGCCGCGACCTTCTCCGAAACCAGGGACAAACAAGCCGTGCTGAGGCTGTACAGCAAGGACTATGTCGGTATTCAGGACGGCGAGACGGAGACGCGGGGCTCCATCGAGAAGTGGTTGTCGGACTATGAATCTGAGCTCGACAAAGGAAGCACCCTGCGATTTATCGGCGCCCTGTCGAACCTGCATGTTCGGATGACAGGCCTTACGGCCTGGGCCACCTACGACTACGTGTTTCAGGCGATGAGGAAAGGCGAAATCGAAGCGCAGGACTCCGGGCTCTGCACCGCACTCCTGCGCAAGGAAGGCCACGCCTGGCTGATCTTCCATGAACATTGTTCGAAAACCAGGCGCCCCTAACCATCTCCTGTCTTGTTCACAGGCGCGGGAGCGGTTTGAGCCACATATATTATGCCAGGCCTAGGATTTAGCTTCCCAATGTATTTCAGCCCATGAGGTAGGAGAACTGTGTGAGTAACATTCTTGGTTTGCAAGATGTGTGTTCAGCACTCGGGCAGGATTCTTCCTACTTCTCCTTGCAGTAGCCTGCTTGATCCTCTGAGGGCGCGCGTTCCGCGAGCAGGGAGGATTGGCTAGGCCGCCCGTTTTTTCTATTTCAGTAAATGATCCGAAATCAGCGCGGCAAGTTCAGCTGGCTCGACGACGCCTTCGCGCGTGAGCAGCAGTTTGCCATTTGAGAAGAAGTGTGTCGTGGGGTAAGTCTCGAAGGTGTGGCTCTTCTTAATCTCGCGGCAACGGCCTGGAACATGCATCTTGGCCTTGCCGACTTTCACGTCTGGAAACTTGCCGGCCGTTTCTTCCAGGATCGGGTCGTAGGTCTTGCAGGGCTCACAGGTCGCAAGCCCATAGGCGACAATCGACGCGGGCGCGTCTGTAAACTCCTTATAGTTTTCGTCTCTCACGTCTTCGACTGTTCCTGCCACGAGTGCCACGCCCTTCTGAAGAGAAACAAAGGGGAGGCGCTCCTTGGAGGCCTCCCCTTTTGTGGAGTGAATTAGCTCAGCTTCGCGAGGGCGGCGAGGATGTCCTTGTCTTCCCGCGCCACTTTGATTTCCTGCACCTTCACGTAGGCGACCTTGCCGTTCTTGTCCACGATGACGGTCGCACGCTTCGAGCAGTTCAACGGCTCAAAGTAAAGACCGTAGGCCTTCGCCGTGGTCCGATGTACGTCTGACAAGAGGCGGTGCTTGAGATCCATGGAATCCGCCCAAGCCTTGTGCGAGAAGAAGCTGTCGCAGCTGATGCCGAACAATTCCGCGTTCGCTGATTGAAACTTGGGGAAGTCGTCGGTCAAACACTTGTTCTCGCCTTGGCAGACCGGGCTCCAATCCAAAGGATAAAATGCGAGGACCACATTTTTCTTGCCGCGATAGTCGCTCAGCTTCACGTCCTTCTGGTCCTGATCCTTTAAGTTAAAATCCGGTGCGGTATCGCCCACCTTGATTTCTGCTGCTACGTCGCTCATCTGCATGCCTCCTTCACTGGGTTTAGTCCGGCCTCTGACACAGTCGTATGTATTTTTGTACCGTGCGGCTTGAAACCTTGTCAACGGTCCTGAAGGCCTAGAGACGGCTATGACGGCCTATAAGTGCTTAATAACGCATGAAAACTATGGCAAAATTCTGATTTCTCGAAAACCCAGCATGCGTCCGGCCGGTGCGGCGGTGCGGTGGTTGGCAATCTCAACGCTCTGACCCAAGAGTCCTACACGGATGTGGCTTCCGACTTTTGGCGACTGTCCGGTCCTCGTCAATTCGTCTGCTGTTTCTCTGAGCACATCGCGCGAAGGCTGGTCCGGGAGACCAGCGGGGAGAAACATTTCGAGTTCATCTACCCCGAACTTGCTGAGGCCGAGGGTATAGCACCAGGTCCGGCGGCTCTGTTCATCTTCGCCCTGCATGATCGGGATATGATCGCTGACGACAAAGTGGGTGAGGGGACGATCCTTCCAATCCGACGGGTTCACGTACTGGTTGGTGGTGATGTCATAGGCCGTGCCTTGCGTAAGGAGTGTGAGGCCCCGCGCGAGTCGAGCGGCAAACAGAATGGTGTCGGGCATGTCTCGCGGAGGCACAATGGATGGAGCAACGGCACCGACATGTTCGTGCTCCCACGCGAGTTGTTCCTTCAGGCCTGCGACATGGGTGGCCGGGAGCGGCATCACGATATGGGCCGTCCATGGCCCATGCCCCGCATGCCAGGATTCCGCGGCCTGCTCGTCGGCGCGAAGCATCAACGGCCCGCCGTATTCGAGGTCGTACCAGGTCTTGAGCTCCTCGGGAGCCGGCACGGTCCCCCGATAGCCGACAAAGTAGAGCGGTGGACGACGGGCGGAAGGTTTGGGGCTTTTCTTCCTGATCCTCATCGCTGCAGGGGAGGCTATTTGCCGGATTTGCGGGCCTTGCGGCGGTCATCCGGGTTGAGGAGCCGTTTGCGGATACGGAGATTCTGCGGCGTGATCTCGACCAGTTCATCCGGGCCAATATATTCGAGCGCGAACTCCAAGCTCATTTCCCTTGGCGGCGTGAGGACCAATGCTTCATCGGTGCCTGACGCCCGCATGTTGGACAGGTGCTTTTCTTTACAGACGTTGACGTCCATGTCTTCGTCTCGGCTGTTCTCGCCGACGACCATCCCGCGATAGACCTCCACGCCGGGGCCGATAAACATGGTCCCCCGTTCCTGGGTCATGAAGATGGCATAGCCGGTGCTGGCTCCGTCTTCGTGTGCGACGAGTGACCCGTGTGCCGCCACGGCGAGGTCGCGCTCCTCCACCGGTTCGTAGGCGGCGAAGACATGGTGCATGATGATGGTGCCGCGAGTCTTGGCCAGTAATAGGTTTTTGAGCCCCATGATGCCGCGGGTTGGGATATGGTACTCGAGGTGCATTTCGCTCGGTCCGGCGTCGGAATGGATGAGTCGCATGTGGCGCAACTCGCCGCGGCGCTTGCCGAGCTCTTCAATTACGGCGCCCTGATAGGTTTCCGGCACTTGGATGGTCAGTTCCTCATAGGGCTCGTGGACCTTGTCGCCTTCCCGGTGAACAATCACTTCCGGTTGCGAAACTTGCAGCTCGTATCCTTCCCGGCGCATTTGTTCGATCAAGACGCCGAGATGCAGCTCGCCGCGGCCGGCCACGAGGAACTTATCCGCGCTATCCGTTTCTTGGGCACGCAACGACACGTTGGTTTCGAGTTCTTTGAAGAGGCGATCGCGCAAATGCCGCGAGGTCAGGTACTTGCCTTCCCGCCCGGCGAACGGGCTATTGTTTACGGAGAAAGTCATTTGGACGGTCGGCTCGTCGACCGTGACTCGAGGCAGTGCGACCGGATGTTCCGCGTCCGCAATCGTATCGCCGATGCTCACGTCGTCCAGGCCGGCAACCGCGACGATTTCTCCTGCCTCCGCTCGTTCCATATCCGTCCGTTCAAGGCCGGAGTAGACTGCAAGGTCTGACACTTTTCCGGGGGACCGTGTGCCGTCCTTTCCGAGTACGATCACATTCTGCCTGCGGGCGATCGAACCGGATTGAATCTTACCCACCCCCATCTTGCCTTTGTAGGGGTCTTGAATCAGGGAGAGGACAAGGATCTGGAGCGGCGCGTCGGCATTGATGGCCGGTGCGGGAATCTTCTCCAGCACGGTGTCGAGGAGCGGCGTAATGTCCGTGCCTGGCTTATTCACGTCGAGCGTCGCGGTGCCCTTGATTGCCGCCGTGTAGACGATCGGGAAATCGAGCTGTTCGTCCGTCGCACCGAGATGGACAAACAAATCGAAGGTCCGATTCACCACGTCATCGATGACCGCGTCCGGCCGGTCGATCTTGTTGATGACCACGATGGCCTTGTGGCCGAGTGCTAAGGCTTTCCGCAACACGAAGGTCGTTTGCGGCATGGGTCCTTCCTTCGCGTCGATCAAGATGAGGACGCCGTCCACCATGCGCAGGGTCCGTTCGACTTCACCGCCGAAGTCGGCGTGGCCAGGCGTATCGACGATATTGATCTTCACGCCCTTGTAAATAACGCTGGCGTTCTTGGCCCGGATTGTAATCCCGCGCTCACGTTCCTGGTCCATCGAATCCATGATCCGTTCGCCCATATCGTCAATCTTGCGGTGGACATGGGTCTGTCTGAGCACGGCGTCGACCAGTGTCGTCTTGCCATGGTCGACGTGGGCGATGATCGCGATATTGCGAATATCGCTCCGGCGTTCTTTGGGCTCGAGTTGCGTTGCGACGGGAGATTCTGTTGTGGCTGTCTGATCCATAGATGTTGCTGCATGCTCCAAAAAAAAGACGCCCGGGAATCCAGGCGCCGTGGGATAGTATACCTGAAGTGTGTAACCGGTACAAGCGATGCGGGCAGGAGGATGCGGGGTTGATGCGCCGGCACCGGCTTGAGTTTTGAGGGCCCCCACGGTATGGTGACCCTGGTATTGTATCCTTCTCCGGAAATCAAGCCTCCTTCGAGGGTAACCCCGCGTAACTATGATGGATCGACCGATACATATGCAGGATCCATTTCGTCAACCACCGCCTTATCGCTCATGGCGTTGGTGGCAGATCTTGCTCCTAGGCCTGGGAGCGGCAGTCTTGATAGGGGGCTTGGCAGTGGCCGGGTTGGTCTGGCACCTCTCGAAAGACCTTCCCGCGTTGGAGCAGCTGGGGACGTATCAGCCAAGCATGGTGACTCAGGTTTATTCGAGTGATAAGCGGCTCATCGGTCAATTTTTCATCGAACGTCGCATCCTGACCCCGGTGGCGGAAATCCCAGAACGATTGCGACGCGCGGTCATCGCGGTCGAGGATGTCCGGTTCTTCGAGCATCCAGGCCTCGACTACATCGGCATGCTCCGTGCGGCCTGGACGAATGTGCGCCGAGGGGGCAAGGTCGAAGGGGCCAGCACCATTACCCAGCAGTTGGCGCGGTCGCTGTTCCTCTCGTCTGAACGCACCTTCGACCGCAAAGTCCGCGAGTTGATTCTGGCCTACAAGATGGAATTGGTTCTGACGAAAGAGCAAATTCTCGAACTATATTTGAATCAGATTTATTTCGGCCAAGGCGCCTATGGCGTCGCCTCGGCGGCTCAAACGTATTTTGGAAAAGACCTCTCCGCCCTCACGATTGCGGAATCAGCATTTCTGGCGGGTCTCCCGAAATCGCCGAACCACTATTCGCCGTTCAAGGCCTACGACCGGGCAAAAAAGCGACAGGAGCATGTACTGGCGCGCATGGAAGAGGCTGGGTTCCTCACTGGGGCGGAACGCGAACAGGCTGTAGCGGAGACACTCAATTTCCGTCGTCCTGGTGGTGTACAGGCCGCGCCCTACTTTGTGGAGTATGTCCGACAGTTGCTGATCGCCAAGTATGGCGAAGCTATGGTGTACAAGGGCGGGCTCAAGGTCTTTACGACGTTGAACCTGGAGATGCAGAAGGCCGCTGAAGCGTCCTTTGCGGCCGGCCTGCGCGAATTGGATAAGCGCCAAGGGTGGCGTGGCCCGCTCCGAACGGTCGATGTGACTGCGCCAACCCCGTCCACCTTTGCAGCGACGTCTGATCAGGCGGTGAAGGTGGGAGACTATCGCGAGGGGTTCGTCACCAAAGTGGCGAAGGACCATTATCTGGTGCAGGTCGGCACGACGGTCGCCAAACTTGCCTTTGACGATATGGCCTGGGCGAAGCGCCGTCTTACTGGGTCGGATACGGCGAAAGATGTTGTCCTCAATCCGAATCTCAAGCAAGTGCTGAAGTCCGGTGATGTCATCGAGGTGATGGTAAAGAAGGTGGATCGTGACGTCGTCCATGTGCAGCTGGAACAGACTCCCCTTGTCGAGGGAGGGTTGATTGCGCTCGAACCAGGCAACGGTGCCATTCGGGCCATGGTCGGAGGCTACGATTTCAGTCGCAGCGAGTACAATCGGGCCGTGCAGGCTCACCGTCAGCCCGGGTCCGCCTTCAAGCCGATCATCTATGCGACGGCCGTGAATCAGGGGATGAGCCCTGCGTCGGTGATCCTCGACGCGCCGGTTGTCTACGAGCAGGAGCAGGATGAGAAAACGTGGAAGCCGGAGAACTATGGGAAGAAATTCCATGGCATGGTGAGTTTGCGGGATGCCCTGGCCCAATCGCACAACTTGGCGACGGTCCGGTTGCTGGACAAGGTTGGCGTAAAGAACGTCATCGAGTTTGCGAAAACGGTCGGGATCACCAGTCCGCTGGCGGCAGATCTGTCGCTGGGGTTGGGCTCATCCTCCGTCGGGCTGATGGAACTGACCTCCGCTTATAGTGTGTTGCTCAACCAGGGGAGCCGTGCTGAGCCGTATGTGATCCTGTTCGTGAAGGACAACGCGGGGAAGGTGCTTGAGCAGGCGGAACCGCAAGCACTGGCGGTGATCTCCAAAGAAACGGCGTACTTGATCACGAGCATGATGGAAGACGTGATCCAAAAGGGGACCGGTCAGGCGGCGAAAGTGATCAGTCGGCCGATTGCGGGGAAAACCGGAACCACGGACGAGTTTATCAATGCGTGGTTTATCGGCGGTGCGCCGAACTTGGTCTCAGGCATCTACGTCGGCTTTGACGATCGACGTTCACTTGGCGAGACGGAGTCGGGGGCGCATGCCGCGCTGCCCATCTGGATCAATTTTATGAAAGAAGCGCTCAAGCAGATGCCGGTCATGGCCTTTACCATTCCGGAAGGCGTCACGTTCGTCAAGGTCGATTCGGCAACGGGGTTGCTTGAGGGCGAGCAGGAGGGACAGGCCAGCACCGTCGAACTCTTTACCAAGGGCAGCGAGCCGACTCAAGCGGCTCAGCGCCGGCTGGACCCGATTGATTTCTATAAGCTGGATCAAATTCCCGAGGGGTCACTGTAGCAGGCTGCTGACGATTCTCAATGCGATGGTGCATCAGGGGACTCCGTGGCGGCCAGTTGTGGCACAGAACGCGTGACCGTCAAGACAGTTGCTCGGCCCTTCACTCGCTGCGGCCTTGATGAGCGATTTTTTTGAGCAGCCTGCTAGGGGCGAGGGGGTGTTGTTCAGCGAATCAGGATTTCGAGTCCTGATATTCCTCATGCCAGGCCATCTGAATCGCTTCCAGGATTTTTTCGTTCGACTTTTTGGGATCATCCTTGAAGTCCGGGAGCGCCACAATCCAGGCGTGCAAGTCGGTGAATCGAACCGTGAGCGGGTCCGACTCCGGATGTTCTTCGACTAAACGGATCGCAATATCCTCAGTATCCAGCCACTTCAGATCCATCACTAACTCCCCGTATCTCGCCGCTCGTCCTTTGTGAAGCGCGTGAGAGGAACGTTTCACGTTATTTCTGAGAGCTTCTTGTTCTCCAAGGCTTCTTTCAATGAGGTGTCCATCAAGACTTCAGCGAGATGATGGGTGGCCTTTTCGAGATCGGCTATCTTGGCTCGGATGGCCTTGTGATCTGATCCGGATTTGGCCGCCTCGACTGCGGCCATCGAGGCCCTGATCGAGGACAGGTCTTCCTCTCCCACCAAGTGGGAGCCTTGCTTGAGGGCTTTCTCCGTGGCCATGAGGATGGCCTCAGCCTCGGTTCTGGCTTCAATGAGCTGGCGCGCTTTCATGTCGTCGGCCGCAAACTTGAACGATTCGCCGATCATCCGTTCGACCTCGTCGTCGCTCAAGCCGTATGACGGTTTCACGGCGAGTGATTGGGTTTCGCCGGTGCGAACATCCCGCGCCGAGACATTCAGGATTCCGTTCGCATCGATTAAGAACGTGACTTCGATGCGCGGGACGCCGGCCGGCAGTGGGGGGACCTTCAGCCGAAACCGGGCCAGACTGCGGTTGTCCTTCACCAGCTCACGTTCGCCTTGAAGGATATGGATATCCACGCCGGTTTGGCCGTCGACATAGGTCGTGAACATTTCCTTGGCACTGGCCGGGATGGTCGTGTTGCGTCGAATCAAGCTGCTCATCACTCCGCCCATGGTTTCGATGCCGAGGGAGAGGGGCGTCACGTCAAGCAGTAATAGGTCGGTCGTTCCGCCACTGAGGATGTCGGCCTGGACGGCCGCACCGAGCGCAACGACTTCGTCAGGGTTCAGTTCGCAATGGGGCTGTTTCCCAAAGAGTTCCTGGACCTGCCGGCGGACCAGTGGCATACGAGTCGAGCCTCCGACGAGGACCACCTCATCGATGTCGTTCGGGGTGAGGCTTGCGTCTTTCAGGGCGAGACGACAGGGCCCGAGCGTGCGCTCCACCAATTCCATGGTAAGGGATTCGAGTTGATCGCGCGTGAGATCTTTCGAATACCGACCGTTGTCCTCCGGCAGGTCGAGGATGGCCGTGGTCTTCAGCTCATCGGAGAGTCTGATCTTTGTTCGTTCGGCTTCCAGTCTGACCGCCTGCATATGGTCGGGATAAGCATTCAAATCGAGACCGTGTTGTTCACGGATCTCCTTGACAAAAAGATCTGCGATCTGGCGATCGAAGTCATCGCCTCCGAGATGCGTGTCGCCGTTGGTCGCAAGAACTTCGAAGATGCCGTTCTTGAGTTTTAGGATGGAAATATCAAAGGTCCCGCCGCCAAGATCATAGACGGCAATCGTGCCCTGAATCTTCTGTTGGAGCCCATAGGCCAGCGAAGCCGCGGTTGGCTCATTGATGATCCGTAAGACGTCGAGCCCTGCAATCATGCCCGCGTCCTTCGTCGCTTGTCGCTGGCTATCGTTGAAATAGGCGGGGACGGTGATGACGGCCTTGGTAATGCTCTCGCCGAGATAGGCCTCGGCCCGTTGCTTCAGCTCCTTCAGGATCATGGCCGAGATCTGCGGCGGCGAATAGGTTTTCTCGCCGAGCTTGATCCGGATCACTCCGCCCTGTTCCGTTAAGTGGTAGGGGAAGTAGGCCAGCTCGCCCTGTACGTCCTCTAGGCCCTTTCCCATGAATCGCTTTACGGAATAGACGGTCCGTTCCGGGCTGCGTGTTAAGTGTTCTTTCGCCGGATCTCCGACGATGAGGCCATTGTCCGTCATCGCGACGACCGAGGGAACCATCGTACGTTCGTTCCGGCCTGGTATGACACGCGGGCGTCCATCTGCCATATAGGCCACGAGCGAATTCGTTGTGCCGAGATCAATGCCGACGATACGTGCCATGGTGATTATCCGATGGTTGAGACGAGGTCGCTCACGATGTTCTTCACGTAGGTCCGGTTGGACAGATTTTCACGTATTTGTTTCAGAATACGGTCCCGCTCGATCCTCGCCTGGTCGGTCGCCTCCCCGCGATCTTGGAGTGCATCCCACTGAACAAAGAGCCGCTGCAGGGTGGTCTCCATGTCCCGTTGCCGTTGTTCGAGTATGTTCCGTTCCGATTGGAGTTTTGCGCGGAGCGGCGACTCGGCTTCTGGTGCGCGGCCGGCGGCTCGGTACTCGTTCAATGTATCTTGCAGTTCAAGAATTTCTTCAAAGAGTTCAGCAGGAGGAGAATTCCGAATCTCTTTCACCGACCCTGCTTCCAGATCGAGGAGATACTCAGCCCGCTCGATCGGATCACGGAGCGTCCGGTATGCGGTATTCAGCATGGCGGAATTGCCGAGGCTGATGGTCTGTTCGGCAGCGCTCTTGTTCTGATAAAAATCGGGATGGAATGCCCGGCTCAAATCATAGAATTTGGCCTCCAGCTGGCGCTGGTCGATCGTGAGGCGGCGCGGGAAGCCCAGGCAGGTGAAGTAATCGAGTTCTTTCGAAACCGGCTGGACCTTGACGCAACGGTCACAGAAATATTCACCTGCCACTTCAGACTGGCAGTGCCAGCACATGCTGCGGGCCATCTGCAGCTCACGCGGGCCGGCGGTGCTATGGGTGTGATGGTCCATACGGTCTCCTCTGACAGCACGGGCATGGCGGCCTGCCATGCCCGTAGGACGATTGCTGTGCTCTGTCGACACTCGTTAGGCCGAGAAGGACTCTCCGCAGCCACAGGTCTTGTCGGCGTTCGGATTGACGAATTTGAAGTTTCCGCCCATCAGGTCTTTTTGGAAGTCCAACTGGGTGCCTTGAAGATAGATGGCGCTCTTGGCATCGACAATGACTTTCACACCGTCAAAGTCATGGATTTGGTCATGCGGGCCGATCTTTTCGTCGAAGTTGATCGTGTAGCTGAGGCCTGAGCAGCCGCCGCCCTTCACGCCGAGGCGGAGCCCACCTTCAGTGAGGCCCTGCACGTTGATGAGGCGTTTGACTTCCTTCAGCGCCGCCTCGCTGAGCGTAATCACCGGAGCTTGGGTTTCTGCGTTCGTCGTGTCCATGGCGCACTCCCTTTATTCACGTTACTTCGCGTTGGTCAGTGTCCCGTCGGCTTTCTTCTGGTAGTCCGCGAGGGCGGCCTTGATGGCATCCTCGGCGAGCACGGAGCAATGGATCTTCACGGGCGGCAGGTTCAGCTCCTGCACGATGTCGGTGTTCTTGATTTTCTGGGCTTCTTCGATCGTCTTGCCTTTCAACCACTCGGTGGCCAGGCTCGAGCTGGCGATCGCGGACCCGCAGCCGAAGGTCTTGAACTTCGCGTCCACGATCGTATCGTTCTGCACCTTGATCTGAAGCTTCATCACGTCGCCGCACTCCGGGGCTCCGACCATGCCGGTGCCGACCCCTTCCTCATCTTTCTTGAAGCTCCCCATGTTGCGGGGATTATTGAAATGATCAACGACTTTGTCACTGTAGGCCATGGTTCATCCTCCTCTTGACTATCCTGGTCAGTGGGCAGCCCATTGGACTGATTTCAAATCGACGCCTTCTTTTGCCATCTCGTACAGCGGGGACATTTCGCGTAATTTGGTGACGATTTCAATAACCTTCTTGATCGTATAGTCAATCTCATCGTCCGTGTTGAAGCGGCCCAGACCGAAGCGAATCGAGGAGTGTGCCAGTTCCGTCCCGACCCCCAACGCGCGGAGCACGTAGGAGGGTTCCAATGTAGCCGAGGTACAGGCCGAACCGGACGAGAGGGCGATATCCTTCATGCCCATCAGCAATGACTCACCTTCCACATAGGCGAAGGAGATATTGAGATTGCCGGGGAGCCGATTGGTCGGATGGCCGTTCAGATAGCTTTCTTCGAGGGCCTTCATGATACTGGCTTCCAGTCGATCGCGCATCGCAATCAACCGTACGGTGTCCTTGGCCATCTCCTGCTCGCAGAGTTCGCAGGCCTTCCCGAATCCCACGATTAAGGGCACCGGAAGCGTTCCTGAGCGCATCCCGCGTTCGTGTCCACCGCCGTCCATTTGCGCCACGATGCGAACTCGAGGATTCTTCTTTCTCACGTAGAGCGCCCCGACCCCCTTGGGTCCGTACATCTTGTGGGCCGAGAACGACATCAGATCGATGCCCATGTCCTGCACATCGACCGGGATCTTACCGACGCCTTGCGTCGCATCGCAGTGAAAGAGGATGCCCTTTTCCTTGGCGATCTTGCCGATCTCTTTGACGGGGTTGATCGTGCCGATTTCATTGTTCGCCAACATCACCGAGATGAGGATGGTCTTCTCTGTAATCGCATTCCGCACATCCTCGGGACTCACCATCCCGAATTTATCGACGGGGAGATAGGAGGCTGTCGCTTTGCCCTTACCCTCCAACACTTTGACGGTGTCGAGCACGGCGCGATGTTCGGTGGACGACGTAATAATGTGGTCGCCCTTCTCCCTGTACATTTCCAGCACGCCCTTGATCGCGAGGTTGTCCGACTCGGTGGCGCCGCTCGTGAAGACGATCTCTTTCGGATCGGCCTTGATCAGCTTCGCGATCTGCTTCCGGGCGTTTTCGACGGCTTCCTCCGCGGCCCACCCGAAGGCGTGGTTGCGGCTGGCCGCGTTCCCGAATTTCTCGACGAAGTAGGGGAGCATGGTTTCCAATACGCGTGGATCCATCGGTGTAGTGGAATGGTTGTCCAAGAAAATCGGAAGTTTCATCGTTCAACTCCTTGTGCCGTGGGAGACTGAATCGTAATGAGGGGTGTGCCACCCATCATGTCTTGCAGGGTCATGTTATTGAGCAATTGGGCGATGCTGTCCTGGACTTTCAAGAGCGGTGTGCGGATGTTGCAATGCTCGCGCTGCATGCAGAACTCTCCATCCTTTTCGTGAGAACAATCGGTGATACCCAGGGGGCCTTCGATGCTTTCGAGAATTTGCGCGATCGTAATCTGGTGCGCACGTCGGGCCAGCACGTACCCGCCTTTCGGACCGTTGTGGCTCTCGATCAGTGCATTCTTGGCAAGGGTCTGGAGCACTTTGGCCAGCAGCTCGAGGGGGATGTTATATTCCTCGGCGATCTCCTTCGTGTTCACCACGCGACCGGGCATCATATCGCCGAACTGGGCAGCAGCGATGTGCTGAAGGGCCATGAGGGCATAATCTGCTTTTTTCGAAATCTTCAACATTGCTATTGCCGATCTTCAAGGTCGGAGACTATAATGATCTCCGATCAATAAGGTCGGACTAACAATAGCACGCAGGTTTCCGGACTGTCAACAGCGGGAAATAAGGCTGAATCGGGTTGAGAAAGGAACGGACATAATGGGCGGGACCAATCCCTATATTGAAAAAGCTGACTACGAGCTTCCTCATCGAGCCTATACAGTCACATTCATCGCACCTGACGGTGTGGTAACGAAGGTTGAGGTCGATCCAGCCAAGATTCCCTACGGCCCGACGGGACTCCCGGGGAGTCTTTTGGATGTGGCGATGGGCAATGGGGTTGGGTTGGAACATGTCTGTGGAGGTGTCTGTGCCTGTTCGACCTGCCACGTGATCGTGAAACAGGGGCTTGAGAGCTGTAACGAAGGCACAGACGATGAATTCGATCAGCTGGAGGAAGCGCCGATCACCACGTTGCAGTCACGGCTTGGTTGCCAATGTGTGCCGAATGGCACGAAGGATATTGTGGTCGAGATTCCGGCCGTGAACAAGAATCTGGTGAGGGAAGGGCACTAGTCGTAGGTTTCAGTTTTCACTTCTTTCCGATCGTATCCTGCCTCCATGAGATAAGCCCGCAATGGTCGTACGAATCCCTTGACCCCACTGAGTAATGGCATCACTTTCGATCTGCCTGTAACGAGGGGGCGAAGCAGTTTCAGGACCGCCTCGACAATCTCCTGGTCCGTACCATTCACCGCCACCGGCGTATATCGGAATGAGGGATGTTGCGCGGCTAAGGCGAAGAGCTCATCGTGGTAGAGCAGTTCATCGCCAGCTGGACCGACTGCAATCAGGGTGGACTGTGGCAGTGCGCCTGATGCCGCCAGATGTTTCAACATGCAGTGGATCGGCACCAAACCGGTATAGCGACTGACGAGAAGCAGCTCTCGATCGAGTGAGAGTGGCAATAGGAAGTTTCCATAGGGGCCGGACAGCAGCAGTTCATCGCCGGGCTTGAGCCCGTAGAGATAGCTCGACCCAATTCCATTGGGGACTCGATCGAACACCAGAGTGAGCTGTCCGGCAGGGGAGGGAGGTTCTGCAATTGAGTAGGCGCGATTGAGGGGTGGTTTGATGCCGACCGGTAGCTGCAAGGAGACCCACTGACCTGGCTGGAATAGGATTTTCCGGGTCTTGGCTAGCGGAACCAATTGGCGAACGTGGGGCGTGAGATCCGTGATCGAGAGGACCGTTGCCGGTTGTGTGAGTTCTGCCATAGCGATCTCCCTCTTGCTCTCTTACCAGAAGGCCACTCCAGAGGAAAGGGTGCGCAACAGCCGATTCTGTACAACACTTTTCCCCACATGGTATAGATACCGACCATTTCTCCAACAACACAGGGTCATCCTAATGAGTCAAGTCAGGGTCAGGTTCGCGCCCAGCCCAACGGGATTTCTCCATATCGGTGGTGTTCGCACGGCGCTGTTCAATTGGCTGTTTGCCCGCCAGCAGAATGGCACGTTTGTCCTCCGTATCGAAGACACGGACCAGAGCCGCTCGACAGACGAGTCGATCCAGGCCATTCTTGAGGGGTTGAAGTGGGTTGGGCTCGATTGGGACGAGGGCCCTTTCCGTCAGACCGAGCGCATGGATCTCTATCGCAGTCATGCGGTGCAGCTTCTTGAGAAAGGGCAGGCCTATTGGTGCGTCTGTAAAGCGGAAGAACTCGACGCGCGGCGTAAGGAAGCCGAGGCCAAGGGGCTGTCGCCGAAATACGACGGCCGTTGCCGTGATCGTGGCCTCACAAATCCGGCCGGCGACGCGGCCCTGCGCTTCAAGGCTCCGCAAGAGGGAGAGACGGTTGTTGACGATCTCATCAAGGGCAAGATCGTTTTCGATAACAATGTGCAGGACGATCTGATCATTCTCCGGTCGAACGGCTACCCGACGTACAACTTTTCAGTGGTTGTCGATGATGCGCTGATGAACATTACCCACGTGGTGCGGGGAGACGATCACCTGACCAACACGCCGCGGCAGGTCCCGATCTTCCAAGCTCTTGGGTTTCCAGTCCCTCAGTTCGGGCATCTGCCGATGATTCTGGGCTCGGACAAAGCCCGCCTTTCGAAGCGGCATGGGGCCACCTCGATCATGGCCTATAAAGATATGGGGTACCTGCCGGATGCTATGGTGAATTATCTCGTTCGGCTCGGGTGGTCATACGGAGACCAGGAAATCTTCACTCGCCAGGAGCTGGTCGAGAAATTCTCATGGAAGAACGTTCAAACGTCCGCAGCAGTGTTCAATCCCGAGAAACTCCTCTGGGTGAATGCTGAGCATATCAAAATCAGTCCGCCGGCCCAGGTCGTTCAGGCGCTTGTGCCCCTCTTGGAAGCTGCTGGATTAAAAGACGAAGTCCAGGCTGTCTCGGCCGGCTGGCTCGCGCAACTCGTTGTCCTCGTGAAGGAACGGGCGAAGACGCTCGTGGAGATGGTCGATTGGGTGAGGCCGTATTTTGGGCAGGCTGTGACGTTTGACGAAGAGGCGGCGAAGAAATTTTTGACGCCGGCCATCGCACCGATTCTCGGTAAGTTGCTCACTCGCTTCGAGGCTTTCCCTGCTTTCTCAAAACAGCAATGGGAAGAGGCCTTCAAGCAGCTGGTTGAGGAGGAGGGGGTGAAGATGGGGCAGCTGGCCCAGCCGGTCCGGGTTGCCCTGACCGGTCGTACGGCCAGCCCTGGCCTCTTCGAAGTAATAGAGGTGTTGGGGCGAGACCGGACGTTGTTTCGCCTCCGCCTGGGGATCGAACGGGCCTTCCGCGCGTGAGGCAGTTCCTGTCTCAAAATCAGCACCGATCTTGACGAAACCGAGAGCCGTATATTACTGTGGGCGTCGGTTGGGGGATCGTCTAGCGGTAGGACGTCAGTCTCTGGATCTGACTACCTAGGTTCGATTCCTAGTCCCCCAGCCAATAATCTTTCCTGCGCCGTACTCTCAGATCTACGCCTCGGTTCCGTACCGCGCTGGGGGATCGTCTAGCGGTAGGACGCCGGCCTTTGGAGCCGGCTACCTAGGTTCGATTCCTAGTCCCCCAGCCATTTTTCCGACCGTCCGCACTCCCACCAACTTCAAAGCTCGTTGTTCTTCTGCCTGCCGGCGCTTGACTACACCAGAACACTCACTTCATCGATTCCAGATCTATCACAAACCGAAACCGAACATCGCCGCGCAGAACTCGCTCGTAGGCTTCGTTCACTTGTTGGATCGGAATCAATTCAATATCGGACTCGATTTTGTGTGTGGCGCAGAAGTCGAGCATCTCCTGGGTCTCGCGGATGCCACCGATCACCGACCCGGCGATGCTGCGGCGATGCAGAATGAGCGGAAACGGCGCCAGTGGCGTCGGCTTATCAGGGGCCCCCACGAGAATCATGGTCCCGTCAGTTCTGAGCAGGTTCACATAGGCGTTATAGTCGTGCGGGGCTGAAACGGTATCAAGGATAAAGTCAAAGCGCCGCTGTAGTCGTGTAAACGTTTCGGGCTGTGAGGTAATGGCGAAGTCGAAGGCGCCCAACCGGTCTGCATCTTTTCGCTTCCTTTCAGAGGTACTCAAGACGGTCACTTCGGTTCCCAGCGCATTGGCGATTTTCACCGCCATATGGCCCAGTCCACCCAATCCCACCACCGCAAGTTTGTGATACTTGCCGACGCCCCAGTGGCGAAGCGGGGAATATGTTGTAATCCCCGCGCACAAGAGTGGGGCTGTTCCGGCAGGCGACAGGGCTGAGGGAATCCGCAGCACGTAATTCTCATCCACGACAATCTGGGTGGAGTAACCGCCTTGCGTAGGCTTGCCGTCTTTGTCGCGGCCGCTGTAAGTGAGGAGCATGCCGGCTTCGCAATATTGCTCCAATCCCTCACGACAGGCGGAGCAGGTTCGGCAGGAATCCACAAAGCAGCCGACGCCGGCCGTCTCGCCTATAGAGAACTGCCTGACCGCACTCCCTATCTGCGTAATCGTGCCGACAATTTCGTGTCCCGGCACCATGGGGAAAATCGAGCCGCCCCATTCGTCACGGGCCTGATGAATATCCGTGTGGCAGATACCGCAATGTGTGATCGCGATGAGCACGTCATGAGGACCCAGGTCTCGTCGCTCAAATACGAAGGGTTGCAGGGCAGCCTTGGCGGTCATCGCAGCATAGCCTCGGGTCGATAGCATGGCTTGAACTCCTTGTGAGAGGGCCTAGTTCGACCTTGACCATATCAAGATGCCGTGGGCTTGCCAACCACGAAACGTGCGAATGAGGCCAGCGTCAACCAGAGCCTTGCGCAGTCGTTGTATCGTGCCGCCAGTGGAACTATTGGCTGGGGATTGCAGCTTGCGTTCTGTGGGAAGGTGGCCGACCTGCTCCTGGACTATTGGGCTTAACTGTTTTGCTGTGCCTCTGTGCCGTCGTCCTCGTCCATCGAATCAGGGAGAGAGGTGTCCATCGTGAGGGTGGGGCCTGGTATGCGATAACGTTCCGCTGCCCAGGCGCCAAGGTCGGTCATTTGACATCGTTCAGAGCAGAAGGGGCGCCAAGGGTTGCCTTCCCAGGTGCTGGGTTGGTGACAGAGGGGACAGGTCATGCCGGACATTGTACCACGCTGAATACGAGAATCGGTCAGCCGTCAACTCAGACGGATCTGGTCTGTGGCGGCGATTTGCAGCAATCGGTGCAGGCGGCGCTGATCGATCTCCGAGAGGCCGAGGAATTCGACCCCAAACTCCCCACCCTCACTCCAACGGACCGCGGCGGACTCGATCGTGATGGGCGAACCCAGATCGGTCGCCCTGATGAGGATTCTCACCGCTGAACCGGGCTGAACCGGCGACATGCTAGTGACGGCGCATCCCCTGACGGACAGATCGAACATTGTGCCTTCGCGGATGTCTGTCTTGTTGGTGCTGGAGAAGAAGACCTGCATGTCAACCGGGATTCGTGGATATTCTCGACACTCAATCATGTGGTCCTCCATCCGGTTCGAGGTTCCTCGTATGGCGGCACCTCATTACTCCGGCCAGTCTAGCAAACCCATAGGTATGGTAAAGCAAAACATGGAAACTGTATGTGTATGGCCAGAGGGAGGGTTACGGCGCGGGAAATTTTTCGAAGACCTTTATGGCGATCGCCTTCTGTCTCATCTTCTTGACCAGTCCGACGTACGAGACGTCACGAATAATACTGGTGAATTGTGAGCGGTAATTGCTCACGATGCTGGCTCCATCGATGACCACGTCATAGACCCGCCATTCGTGCGCACGGTGAATCAGCCGAAAGTCGACCGGCGTGTCGATCTTCCGTCCCTTCATTTGCGCTTTGACTTCGGCAAAGGCATCCTCTCGAAGTTCCCCCAGGAAGGCCACTTGTTCGTCGGAGTGTTCGGTGATGCGGCCGGCAAATGTATCTCGAAGGAGCTGCACGAAGAGGTCAACGAACTCGTGCTGGTCCCGATGAGAAAGCGTGGACCAGGGGGCTCCCAGTGCACGTCTCGCCATTTCCTCGTAATCCACGCGATGTTTGATGATTTCTTCGATTTCATGCCGCCGTTCTTCAGCCTGTTCCGGTTGCTTCAAGGTTTCGTCATCGAGGACTTGAATCAAGTCGTTGATCGTACCCTTCACCGCTTCGGTCGCGCTCGATTCAATCTCGTTTGAGGTGGTGGTGGCCAGCGAAAGAGACGCCATGGTCGGTCCGGCCACCATTCCCGAGAGGAACAATAGACATACGACCCGTTTGATCTTCATGTTGGTGATGATTGGCACTGTAAAATGGCTCCTGTCCTTGGGTTCCGCCAGTTGCCTCAAGCGTAGCAGGGATGCCGCGTCTGTAAAGGAGGCTTCAATGTGGCGGAAAGAGAGGGAAGTTCTGGGAGAGTCCTAGCGAAAGAGGGGAAGCCGGCTGGTTCTTACCGGCTCGCGTGAGTTTTTTCGATCTTCGCCCAGGCGTCTTTGAGTGACACGGTGCGGTTGAATATCAGTGTGCCAGAGGCCGAATCTGAGTCGGTACAGAAGTATCCCAGGCGCTCGAATTGGTAGCGTGTGCCGGGCACTGTTTGCCGCAAGCTTGGCTCAACCAGGCAGCCCGTGATTCGTTCCAATGAGTTAGGGTTGAGATAAGTCGTCCAATCGTGGTCTGGCGGCACCTTCGCCAGATCCGTCACCAAGAGGGGATTGTAGAGACGGACTTCGGCCTTCACAGCATGGGACGCGGAGACCCAATGAATGGTGGCCTTGACCTTGCGCTGTTCGTGGGAGGCGCCGCTCTTTGTCGTGGGGTCGTAGGTGCAACGGAGTTCAATGACCTCGCCGGTCTGCGGATCTTTCGTCACCCGGATACATTTGATGATGTAGGCGTACCGGAGCCGCACTTCGCGTCCTGGGGTGAGCCGGAAAAATTGCTTGGGCGGATCTTCACGGAAATCGTCTTGCTCAATATAGAGAACGCGTGAGAAGTGGACCTTTCTCGACCCTGCAGACGGATCCTCCGGATTGTTGACGGCTTCCAATTCTTCGAACTGGTCCTCGGGATAGTTGTCGAGGATGATTTTGAGCGGCCGTAACACGGCCATAACCCGGGGAACTCGCTTGTTCAGGTCTTCGCGAATAAAGTGTTCGAGCAGTTGCATCTCGACGATGGCATCGCGCTTGGCTACGCCGATATGGTCGCAGAAGGCTCGAATTGCTTCTGGGGTATACCCGCGGCGGCGAAGTCCTTTGATCGTCGGCAGTCGTGGGTCATCCCATCCGCTCACCAGTTTCTTTTCGACCAACTCGAGCAGTTTCCGTTTGCTCATGACCGTATAGGTCAGGTTCAAGCGAGCAAATTCGATCTGCTGTGGCCGGTGCGGCGCTTCAGCCTGTTCGACGACCCAATCGTAGAGAGGCCGGTGATCTTCAAATTCCAAGGTGCAGATTGAGTGCGTGATCCCTTCGAGCGCGTCCGAGAGGGGATGCGCATAGTCGTAGGCCGGGTACAGGCACCAAGTCCTCCCGGTTCGATAATGCGTCTCATGCCTGATGCGATAGAGAACTGGGTCGCGTAGATTGATATTGGGTGACGCCATGTCGATCTTGGCTCGGAGGACGTGGGTGCCGTCGGCGAATTCCCCGGTTCGCATCCGTCGAAAGAGGTCAAGATTTTCATCGACGGAACGATCGCGCGAGGGGCTGTTCTTTCCCGGCTGAGTCAGTGTGCCGCGATAGGCACGCATCTCCTCGGCCGTTAGGTTATCGACATAGGCTTTGCCCTTACGGATCAGCCGGACGGCAAAGTCGTACAGCTGCTCGAAGTAATCTGAAGCAAAAAACATCTTATCCTGCCAGTCGAACCCTAGCCATCGGACGTCGTCCTGGATTGCACGGACATATTCAGGATCTTCGGTGGTCGGATTGGTGTCGTCGAATCGCAGGTGGCACAGGCCGCCCGGGGTGTCATGTGCTATGCCGAAATTCAGGCAGATGGATTTCGCGTGGCCGATATGGAGATAGCCGTTCGGTTCAGGTGGAAAACGCGTGACGACTCGCCCGCCATGCTTGCCGGCTGCGTGATCGGCGGCCACGATGTCGCGGATAAAGTTTGAAGCGCCAGTCGGTTCAGGCACGATAGAGCGATGACTCCTCTGTGGGCGAGAAATGTACGAGCCGGTTCGCCGTAGGTTGTTCTATCACAAGAGTGGCATAGGGGAGAAGAGCTTATCTGGAGAGGAGGGACTTCGGAGCGAACCGAGCACTACGTGGTTTGGTGAGTCGGCAGCTGCATCACGCTGAAGTCTTTCTGCGCGATGAGATGCCCTTCCATGCGAAGGCGAAACTCGTAGCGTCCAGGAGCGGGGAAGACCAGTGAGGGGATATTGATCCCGAAATCTGAAATTTGAAGGCGATCGCCGATGGCAATATTCGGAAGGGTGGCCCGGCAGATAAGCTGTTCGTTGTTGAGGCAGATCAAATCGATGTCAAAGTGATAAGTTCCTTCGGCATCGGTTAGGCAAAAATACAGCCCCATTTGTGAGTGCTGGAAGGGAAAGCTCACGGCCTGCAGGTGGGTGAAGAGGCCGATGAGGCTTTTCTTCTTGGTGACGCTGTCCTCGATGACCTGGTCGCAAACCAAGAAGGCTTGCAGGCTCGGCTTCACGACGTCTGACATAGTTCCATTGTACGGGAGTCCGACGCCTTGTCAAAAGGGATGTGTTTTTCAACAAGGAGCCAGAGCGGCTGCTGGTTCTCGTTTTCTTGCTTGTAGGGGGAGGGAGCAGGGGAATTGAGACTGAAGTCTATCGGGAGCCGATTATCCGATTGCCGCCGCACCGCCGCGGCTTTCTGTCACATCGCCAAATAATGTGAGGCCGCTTCCGATGCGGCAATAGTGCGGGCTGATGGTGACCAATTCGCCTTTATGGGTATAGAAGTGCCCTATGGTCATGCGGACTTTCCTCCCCTGCGCGAGGCATGCTTCGAGCACCGTCTGTCCGGTCGTTCGGTCTGAGACGGTGACCGAAGGCTGGTCGTCCGACGTTGAGTCGTCGCTGGCCCTCACGTTGATGGTGAAGCGGCCTGCGCTATGCGCCGAGAGCGTGTTCCGTCGGATATGGCCGACACGTGTTCCCTGTTCATCGTATAGGTCCATCGTTAGGAGCAACGCCAACGGATGGGGTTGCGTTTCCAATACCAACTGCTCCTTGCCTTGAAGCTTGACGACGCCGTTCGTATTTCGAAATACATTCGAGCCGACATGCAGCTCAAGGCCTTGTTCGGGCTTCTCGAGGTCGATCAATTCCGGAGAGTCTGTGATGCCGATGGTTTTGGCTTGGAGCGGTTTGTTCATGTTCCACCATGAGTCGTTCGATAGGAAGAGGAGATCGAGGGTCGAAGAACACCCTCTTTCAGAAGCCCGCTGCTCGGATTTTCCGCAAGTTAGGCTATGCCAACGTCTCTGTCAAGTCGTACGCAAATTGACGGTGTAGAGGCACGAATATTTCGCAGGATCATCAGGAATTGAAAAGTGAAAAGCCGCTGTGCTACTGTGCCGATTCGATCCCACGTCATTGATGTCTGGTCCCATCGTCTAGCCTGGCCTAGGACGGAGCCCTCTCAAGGCTTAAACACGGGTTCAAATCCCGTTGGGACCACCACCTCAAGTTCGCTCGTGCCGCGCGCGCCTAGTCCGTGATTGCGCGTGGATCAAACCCTTCAGTACGGGCTCCCTTCATAATCCGCTTGCGCGGCTCAGAGCCATTGCATTGGGCATGGTTGGGCGATAACCCATCTCGGGAGATCTTCCTACGGCCCCCTTCTGCGAGGCCGGCCGCGCTTCTGAGCGCGAACGTCATGGAGGTCGTCGAATTCACGTCTCGATCGTTCAGGATCGTGTTGATCGCGTTCCACCATCCTCTTCTCGTCAATTGTGGTGGCTCGATGAGCAGGTCATTCGTGCTCGCGCAGTCGGATGCGGCGAGAAGTTTCTTCGGGTGCAACTTCGTTGACGCCTCTATCGTTGGTTGTGTATAAAGAATGCGCCTTTACTCTGTTCACTTCCATTGCAGGCAGACTCTCCTATGGGTGCACGTGAATTCCGCGATGGGGCACAGGATGGACTCGAAGCGCTCGAGCCTCTCGACCCGGAACAGATCGGGTCCTTCGACGGCCTGCTGACCGCCATGCGAAAAACAGCCTTTGGGGGTCGTCGCTTGGGCGAAGCCTACGAAGTGCTCTGGGCGATGATCGAGGATCCTGACTGCTTCGTCGTGTTGACCCTGTCAGGGGCGATGACTATTGCCAAGATGGGTAAGATCATCAGCTCGATGATCGATCATGGGATGGTGCAATGTGTCGTCTCGACCGGTGCATTGATCGCCCACGGGCTGAGTGAGTCGGTCGGCAAGACACACTATCGGCACCATCCGTCGATGTCCGATGAAGAGTTGTTCAAGAAGGGCTACAATCGGGTCTACGACACGCTGGAGATGGAGTCTAACCTCAACTATGTTGAGCATGTCGTTTCCCGGACAATGAAGCGGATGGATCACGACCAGTCTCTTTGCTCGGAGATCCTCACCCGTGAACTGGGTAAGACGCTCGCGGAAGAATATGATGGGGCGGGTATTCTCAAAAGTGCCTATGTCAAAAAAGTCCCGGTCTTCATCCCTGCTTTTACCGATTCCGAGATGGGGCTGGATGTTGGAACCTGGGCCATGGGTCGAGAGCTCGATCAGGCTCGTGCGCGGGTAAAAGGGGGCAGTGATCTTGAGGTGCTGCGGGCGATTCATCGCTCCTGTCCTTCGTTCAATCCCTACCTCGATCTCAACAGTTATGCGAGCCATGTCATCTCGGCCAAACGGCTTGGGATCTTTACGATTGGCGGGGGTGTGCCGCGCAATTGGGCGCAACAGGTCGGTCCCTACATTGAGATCAGCAATTCGCGGCTTGGCCTCAACGTACAGCCGCCTCGATTCCAGTACGGTGTGCGCATCTGTCCGGAACCGGATTATTGGGGCGGGTTGAGCGGCTGTACCTATCAAGAAGGCATTTCGTGGGGAAAGTTTATACCGCCGGAAGAAGGCGGGCGCTTTGCCGAAGTGTTGAGCGATGCCACGGTTGTCTGGCCCCTCCTCATGGTCGGGTTGCTGGAGCGCGTAAAAGCAAAGCGTGGTCTCCGCACATGATGAGCGCGCGCTGGTTCCGCACAGTTGCCGCAGTGTTGCTGATATTTCTCGTTCATCTGACTGAGGCTGGTGCTGGGTCGGTCACGGATGACGGACGAATCAGAGGACTCGCCGATGCGCCGATCACCATGATCGAGTATTCCGACTTCACGTGTGGGTACTGTGTGAAGTTCTTCAAGGAGACCTGGCCTCGCTTGCAGGCCAAATATGTCGATACCGGCAAAGTTCGATTTGTCTATCGCGACTATCCTCGAGCGGATCAGGGGGTCGGCGTCGAGGCCGCAGTGGCGGCGCGCTGTGCCGGCGCCCAGGGTCGATATTGGCCGATGCACGATCGGCTGTTCAGCGAAGGAGGCCGCTTAGACTCTGGAGCTTTCAAAGGCTATGCGAAGGTGATTGGTTTGGACCAGACGGCGTTTGCCAAGTGTTTCGGCGAGCGTCAATATCTCGAATCGATTTTCCAGGATCGCCAAGAGGCGAACCGGTGGGGATTTCATGGCACCCCCGGCTTTATTCTGATACGGACGGTCGGTGGACCGACCGAGAAAGAGCCGGCAGTAGCGATTCCCGGCGCATTCCCGTTCGAGGAGTTTGCCGAGGAGATTGATCGCATGTTGGCCACTGCCCCGCGCTCCCAGGGAGATCCCCCAGAGTCTTACGGGTCGACGGCGGTGGCACAGAACAGTCAGTCCATCATTCACTAAGGATTACCCTATGTCTGCAACACAATCGTTTTGGTCTGTTCCGCAGCGCGCGGGGGAACCTGCCTACTGGGTCTGTATGTCGTGCTTGTCAGAAGCCTTCTACCTCAAGGTGCCGATGCCGGATTGTCCGACGTGCCATGGCGTCTCGACCTATGAGGCCTTCACGCTTGAGGCGATTCGTGATTGGGGCACAGAGGATCTGATTGCCAAAGCCGGTATCGCCCAACAGGCTGCCACTCTTGAGCCAGCCCCTATAGTAGCGGTTAAGTCCGTCGACTAAGTCTTCACCACCCTCGGAGCGTTTCCCGTGCAGGGACCACGTCCATTTTTAATTGGAGGCTTGTGGCGGCACGGGGAGACTGTTGTCCCTGTGAACAATCCGTTTACGGGGCAGCTACTTGCCGAGGTGTCAAACGCAAGTTCCGCCGACGTCGAGGTTGCGATCCAATCGACGGTTGATGCCGCTGCCGTGATGGGAGCCCTGCCGTCCCACGCACGCTATCATGTGCTACAAAAGATCGCAGGCGAGCTCTATGACAGGCGTGAGGAGTTTGCCCGTCTGATGTCGGCTGAAGCCGGCAAACCGATCACTGACGCGAAGCGGGAAGTCAGTCGCGCCGTTCAGACATTCACCATTGCGGCGGAGGAGGCGAAACGCATTCCTGGCGAGGTGATCCCCCTCGACTGGACGCCGGGGACGGATTCCCATCTCGGCATTCTCCGTCGGGTCCCGATCGGTTCGGTGCTCGGGATCACTCCCTTTAACTTCCCCCTGAATCTTGTCGCCCACAAGGTCGCTCCGGCTCTGGCCGCCGGCAATTCCATTCTCATCAAGCCGGCGCCACAGACACCCCTGACCGCATTACTCTTGGGCGAAGTGGTTCTGGAGGCCGGACTTCCTCCTGGCGCACTCAACATCCTGCCCTGCGACAACCGGGTGGCAGAACAGCTTGTCGTCGATCCTCGCTTCAAGCTCCTGAGCTTTACGGGCAGTGCTGCCGTGGGATGGATGTTGAAGGCCAAGTGCGGGAAGAAGAAGGTGGTGTTAGAACTTGGCGGGAATGCGGGCGTGATTGTGGAATCCGATGCTGATCTCGAGTTTGCCGCACAGCGCTGCGCAGTCGGCGGGTTCGGCTATGCCGGTCAGACCTGCATTTCCGTGCAGCGAATCTTTGTCCATCATTCCATCGCGGACCTCTTCACTACGAAGCTCTTGCTACAAGTCGCGCGCCTGAAAGCCGGCGACCCGAGCGACGATTCGACGGTGGTCGGACCACTGATCGATGCGGCCGCGGCCCACCGTGTCGAGGCGTGGATTGGGGAAGCAGTGTCGCAGGGGGCGCGTGTGCTTCTGGGGGGCAAACGCATGGGCTCGGTGATGGAGGCCACAGTGCTTTCGCACGTCACGCCAACAATGAAAGTCTCTTGTCAGGAGGTGTTTGGACCAGTGGTGACCGTGACTCCCTACCGCCATTTCGGCGAAGCGATCACGGCGCTCAACCAGTCGGACTATGGGCTCCAAGCCGGAGTGTTCACCCAGGATGTGAATAAAATTTTTCATGCCTTTCGACACCTTGAAGTTGGGGCCGTGCTGGCAAACGAGATTCCGACGTTTCGCGCCGACCACATGCCCTATGGAGGCGTGAAGGATTCCGGGGTCGGACGTGAAGGGGTTCGGGCCGCGATCGAGGATATGACCGAGCCTCGCATGCTGGTGTTGAACCTCAAACCACCCGCTGGGACCTAGAGAAAAAACGTCGCAGGATATTGCGAAGAAGCGCCAATCTTGGTACAACAGCGACCCTGTGCCTACATGAGGCTTACTGTGGGCGTGCATTTCAGCTAACGAGGCGTCCGTCACCCGGTTGGTCGGACGAAGTAAGGAGAAGAGACGATGGTACCTACGCATATGTTTCTGACGCGAGGCGTCGGAGTCCACAAAGAAAAGTTGGCCTCCTTCGAGCAAGCCTTGCGTAGTGCCGGCGTCGCCTATTGTAACCTTGTCACGGTGTCGTCGATTCTTCCGCCGAATTGCAAAATTGTCCCGCGTGTGCGCGGCGAGAAGTTGTTGAATCCAGGTGAAATCACGTTCTGTGTGATGGCGCGGTCGGAAACGAATGAACGGAATCGCCTGGCCTCCGCGTCGATTGGGTTGGCGATTCCGACGGATCGTCGAACCTATGGATATCTGTCTGAGCACCATGCGCATGGCGAAACCGATGAAGAGACAGGTGAGTACACGGAAGACTTGGCGGCGCAGATGTTGGCCACGACGCTCGGTGTCGAGTTCGATCCGAACATCGCGTGGAAAGAACGGGAGCAAGTTTTCAAAATGGCCGGCAAGATCGTTCGGACCCTCAACATCACCCAGTCCGCTGTCGGGAAACCCAATCGGTGGACGACGGTGGTCGCATTGGCCGTGTTCATTCCGGAAGAAAATCTGCCGAAGCGGCGTCGTTAGCCCTGCCGCGTGAGTGTATGCCCATGACGCTTCCCGCCGGATGGGAAGGTATCGACCAGAACTTCCTCGGGCTCGAGGAGCCCTGGTGTCATCCTGATCAAGCGGGCGTCTACGTCCTTCCCGCACCCTACGAACATACCTCGAGCTATGTGCTGGGCTCCGATCGAGGTCCTTCAGCCATCATCGAGGCGTCTCAACAAGTCGAATTGTACGACGAAACACTCCGGTGTGAGCCCTATCGAGACTGGGGTGGGGTTGCCACCATTCGCGCCCTCGATCTTGACGACAAAGTCGATCAGCAGGCGGTGGATGCGATTGAGGCGTTCGTCTCCCCCCACGTCGGTATCGGGCGGTTTGTTGTCACCTTGACCGGGGAACATACCGGCGCGCTTGGGGCCATCCGGGCCCATGCCCGACGCTATCCTGATCTTTGCGTGGTGCAAATCGATGCACATGGCGACTTGCGGAAGGCCTACCAGGGGAACCCGTATAGCCATGCCAGCGTGATGGCCCGCGTTGTCGACGACGGGTTGCCCTTGGTTCAAGTAGGCATTCGTTCCATTTCCCCCGAGGAAATTGATCGTATTAAGAGCACCGATCGAATTGCCACGTTCTTTGCCGCCGAGATTCTTGACCCGTCCGGACCCTACGAAGGCAAGGCCTCCCGCTGGGTTCCCGATGTCGTGAAGGCCTGTCGTGGGCCGGTCTACCTGACCTTCGATTGTGACGGGCTCGATGCCTCGCTGGTTCCTGCGCTCGGCACTCCCGAGCCCGGCGGGTTGGGGTGGTACGACACGGTGAACCTCGTGACGGCCTTGGCCAATGGACCGGGTATCCTCGGGATGGATATCAGCGAGATTGCCCCGATCGAAGGGTTTGTCGCTCCCCAGTTTTGTATCGCCCGATTGATCTACCGCATGTTGGGACGGATCAATGCGGGCCGTCGCGTCCATTGAAACGGCATACCCATCCTGTGACCGACAAGCTTCGCATCAACAAGTTTTTTACGCACCACGGCATTTGTTCTCGGCGAGAGGCCGATCGTCTGATCGAATCCGGTCGCGTGACCATCAATCAGCGGGTCGCTCGCTTGGGAGATCAGGTCGGTCCTGACGACGTCATCGCGCGAGACGGGCAGATGGTTCCCTGGGGGACGGCCTCGCTCTATATCAAGTATTACAAACCGGTGGGTGTGACGACGACCAGTGAGTCGCATGTGCCCCGTAACATCATCGCGGAGATCGGCCATCCGGAGCGGATCTTTCCGATCGGCCGACTCGACAAGGACTCGTCCGGCCTCATTCTTCTCACGAACGACGGGGACATCGTGAACGAGATTCTACGAACCGAGCATGGGCATGAACGGGAATACGAGGTGTCAGTCGATCATCCATTCGATCAGACGTTCATCGACCGCATGGCTCAAGGGCTCGTCATTCTCGAGCGTCCGACCAAACCCTGCCGGATTGATCGGCTTGGTCCCGCACGGTTCCGCATCATCCTCACCGAAGGACGCAATCGACAGATTCGGCGCATGTGCCAAGTCCTGGGGTATCGGGTGCTCACGTTGCATCGTGTTCGGATCATGCATATTACGCTTGACGGATTGGTACCCGGGAAGTGGAAACCGCTCAACGGAGAGGAACGTGCACAGCTCTTTCAGGCTGTCGGACGAGGGAGTAGTGAGGATGATACGCGGGGATAGTGCGACCCAGATGCGAACTACTCCGGACGCAGCGCCGGCTGTGGAGTGTCATCGGATAGTGGAAGCGGGATCGGGTGGTGGCGAGGATTGCTTTCAGGCTCGTCAGGGCCGGCGCTCTGGCGGGAGCTCTCTCCACGCTGCCTGGTGAGAAAGAGATTCAAGAAGGCGATGAAAAAGCTTCCACCGACGAGCAGCAGGCTCGTGCGTTGGATCGTCTTCGTGCCTTCATCGCGCATATCTTTTGCTACGTCCGCCACCGTGTCCAGCAGTCGATCCAACGCCAGACTGACCTGAATCATTTTCGGGCCTCCGTTGTCGGAGGCGTGCTCTTCCGCTTTCCGCCTGATGGCTTCCCGTTCTGTCGGGGAGACGGACGCCCATTCCTGCGTCAAGAGTTGCACGGTCGTGCTTGCCACGGAAAAGTACTGGTCGAGACTACGCCGGACCGCCTCGATATCTTCCGGCTCACTTCGACCGCTCCGTGAGACGCGGAGCCCTGCGGCCGCATAACGGTCCACGGCATGCTGAATTCTCGCACGCTGTGCGGGCAAGGACTCTGTGACCCGCGCGAAATCCTTCGGGCTGTCCGCTTCGAGGGCGCGGATGATGGTGTTCCGGTATCGCATGACATCTGCAGAAATGTGGGCAAGATCGGTGGCCCCGAGGGTGTACTCGGTATACATGATCCGTAGGTCCTGGTCGATGCTGCTCAAGGCCTGTCCACTCAGCCAGCCCAGTCCGGCGATCAGCAGACTGATGAACACTTGTGGGGCGCTCGGGCGAAATGATCGAACAAAGGTTGTGAGCCCCACTGTGTTCCTCCACTCAATCGAGAATGATTCGCCGATCGACGTGCGGCGTGAGATTCGGATCGTTCGACACAAAGATCACCGACCAGGGTTCGTCTTTTGAGCAGAGGCGCCGCAAGATAGTTTCACGCATGGTCGGTTGCAAGTTGTGGATGATGCCGTCAAAGATAAGAATCTGCGGACGGGCCAGGATAGCACGTGCGAGCAAGATCCGCATGATATGCGTCGGGGCAAGAATTTTTCCGGGGGCTCGGATGTGGGTCTTGAGTCCCTGCGGAAGCGCATCGACGTCGTCTTCCAGTTCGGTGAAGCGCAAGGCCCACCGGACGTCGCTGTATGGAATATAGGATCGTCCCAGGACGATATTATCCTCGATCGTGCCCTCAAATAGTGTGAGCTGGGAGTCGATCATGAACCCTCGACAACGATTGATCCCCTGAAGATCGAGGTGGCGAAGGTCCACTCCGTTGTAACGAATGACTCCGCCGGTCGGGGTTTCCAGGCCCGCCAAGACTCGTCCGAGCGCCGTTTTGGCTGCCGCCGTCCTGGCGTAGACGCCGATCTTTTCTCCAGGGGTGACTTCAAGATTGAAATGCTCAAAGATCGGCGGCATTCCGGGGTGGATGACCGCGAGGTCTTTGCAGGTCACGCGAATGCCGTGAATGGTTGGATCCGGCAGCGGGACGGACAGAGTGGCGGAGGCTTGGTCCTTCGGAAGCGAGAACAGAAAATCAAGCTCGTTCAATCCGGTTAAGAAGTAATAAATGTGACCCATGCGTTTGACGACGGCATCGAAACCCAAGAGGAGGCCGCTGACGACGACCTCGGCGGCCACCAGTTGCCCGAGCGTCAACTGGCCGATGGACAACAACCAGCCGGCGGTGGCGAGAAGTCCACTGTGGGCGACGGCTTGCCAGCCGACCGATCCCAGGTACTGGCGAATCAGAATGCCGAATCTAGTTTGTCTGGTCTCGACGTAGGAGTGGATTAACTCGTCGGTCCTTCGCATCAGCAGCGCTTGGCTGTCCGTGGCTTTGAAGTGCAGCAGATTGTAAGAGACCTCCTGCAGCCAGTGCAGGGTTTCATACTTCGCATGCGACATATCGATGGTGGCCTTGAGTCCTCCATGCGACATGAGAAAAAAGACGACGGTGAATCCTGCCAGGAGCAAGGCGTTATAGAGCAAGAAGTACGGATGATAAAAGACCAGGATGGTCATGCCCACCGCGCCGCCCACGATGACATTGATCAGGTCAACAAGGAGCACAGAGAGCGCCCGTTGCATGAAAACCGTCTCCATGAAGTAATTGGCATAGCGGGGCTTGAATCCTATAAATTGCAGATGGGGCAGCTGTTGGGCCATGCCGAGGGCGACGCGGGCGAAGACCCGGCGCTCCAGCACCTCGACGGCATAGAACTGCAAGGCACGAAACGCTCCGACAAACAGGAGCCCGGCCACCATCACCCCGGCGAGGGTCACAATGGTGATGGGCTGAATGGCGAAGGCAAACGTGTTGACGAGCTCTTGGACTGTGAGAGGGACGATGAGCGAGAAGAGTCCGATGGCGAGCGAATACGAGAAGATCAGGGCGAGAATCCGCCGTTCCAAGCGGAAGAGGACAGCCAGGTAGCTGAGCATCGACTGATACAGGTTTGGTTGGTCACCGACGTGATTTTGCACGGATTCCGCCTTCTTCCTCAGCTCGATCCTGACTCTGGTCGGACCGCCTGGCCAGAGTCAGGATGAGTTGCCTATGGGAACAGGCGCATAGTTCTCTAACGCTATCAAAGCACTGAAAGAAAAGCCACTTCTTCTCCATCAGTCTCTTGCACGATACGTGACGGGGGTCACGAACGGCGTCGTCCTCGCCCACGCTCCGATGGCCCACTGGTACAAGGCCTGGGATTTCTGATAGTCCGCCTTGGCGCGGATGACCTGGCTTTCTGAATCGACCGAATTCCGTTCCCGCAGGTTGACGAAGAGGACGCTGGTTGCCCCGAGGCTAAACCGGAAGCGTTCCCCCTCTTCGAGCGTCTTGGCCAGGCGGAGCGATTCGGCCGCGGCCGCCACCCGCTCCTTGGCTCGTTCGATGGCGGAGAGGGCATTATCGACATCGACGAGCACTTGCTGCTCGCGAAACTGTTGCATGAGGACAAATCGATCGGCCTTGCCTTGCGCTTCCAGGATTTCCCCGCGGCTCTTGCGCTGGAGGATCGGAATCTTGAGCTCCAGTCCAAAGCGGTAGCCGAGACCCAACACGAACTTCTCTGGTGCGCGGGCTGGTGCCGCTTCCGCGTCCAGACTAGGGAGGAGATTGTTTTTGGCCAGTTCCAGGTCGATATTGTTGAGCTTTGCCTCGATGCCGATTTCCTTGATCTCCGGGCGATCGACCTTGGCCTGGAGTTTATGGGCCTGGATGGTGTCAGGCGCCGGCACCAGCATGTGCGCCGGGAAATCCGGGGCTCGATCCAGCGGCGGAGTGACGGAAGCGTTATTGTCCCAGAGAAACATGGACAGCTTCAGCTGTTCTTGCTCCACCAGCCGCTGTACCGCGATGGCGACCTCGCGCCGACGCTGGACTTCCTGATTGGCCTCCACGACGTCGAGCGGCGCAACGGCCCCCGCTTTGGCGCGGCCTTCGACCTGTCTAAACCGATCTTCGGCCACCCCCACGGCCCGGCGCTGCACTTCTGCGAGCTTCACCGCAGTGACCCAATCCCAAAACTGTGTGGCAGCCGCGAGGAACAGGTCCTGTCTCGTTTGGGAGATCTGCACCTCCGCTCGTGGATTGGCCAATTCGGATCGCTGGAGTTCGGCGCTTTCAGGATTCACCATGAGGCCTTTGAGTAGCGGAAAAAATCCTCCCAGGAGGACTTGCTGGTTGTTGCCAAAAGACAGGTCGGGAATGGTGGCATCGCCGATCGCCTGCCGCATCCCAGCGCTGTAGCGAAATCCCCAGGGATGGCGGGCCTCGACGAGCGTGTCGTTAAAGCCCACAGTTTGGGTGCCTTTGCCTGGGTCAGAACTCTTGATGAATCGTTCGAGTTCCGTATCGTTGATGAGGGTTGGCTCAAAGGCGCCCAGCGCTTTGAGCATTTTCCCGCGTGCCATCACTTTCTCCGTTCCCGCTCCTCTGAGGAGTGGGTGTGTGCGATCGATCCAGGCGTGAATCTCTTCCACACTCAAGGGGATTGGGGGAAGCGATTTCGATTTCATGGTCTCTCCCGCAGAGGCGGGGAGGGGACACAACCCGATCGTTCCCAGGAGCAGAACGACTGGGAGGTAGTGACTCGAATTCATGGGGCACACTCCTTTCGTCAGATGGGCGAGCGGCCGATGCGAGGGCTAGACCCTGCACGGCACGGCGATGTCGGTTGTAGTGAAGGAAAATTGAGACGAGACAGAACGTGCCGAGCCGCGCTTACTTCGCACCCCGCCCTGCTTTCGGCAATAGGGTGTCGATGAGGCTTGGCGGGCGTTCTTGATAATCCGGCGGGAAGAGGTTGAAGCGCCGCCAGAGTTCGTACCACAGGGGGACCCGGTTCAAGATGACCCATCCCATGGCTTTGGTTCCCTGCCGGACATGTTCCTGTGGGGGCCAGGGCCGATCGTCGGGATCAGGGATCACCCAGAAACGAAAGTTTCCCTTGCCGTCGTCGACCTGGTCGATGACCTTGATCACTCCGCCATAGGTGCCGGCCATGATTTCCGGCCAGGCCGGGAGAGGAATGGCCGGAATCCCATAGAACAAGACGCGAACTTTGCGTCCCACGTTGAGGAGAGGGGCATCGATCCCGTCAGCCAGCATCTCAATCGCTTTGTCGGCGCTAGCCGGAGAAATCTTCACGAGTTTGTCCCCGGGACGGACGGTTTCACCGGCCCCGGCTTGAGCCATCTTCACCACCGTGCCGTCGATAGGGGCGAGGATGCGGCTGGCGATCCGGCGTTGTTCCGCGTTGGACATCCGCAATGAGACATCGGCAAGCTGATCGGTGGCTTTCGCCGCTTCGCCGACGGAGGCATCACGGGCCGCTTCTGCATCGAGCAATCGTTGCAGGACTTCGGCGCTGACCTGGTCGCGGCCGAAGCTGAGGGCCTTCATGGCCTGTTCTGCGCCCTTGAGGTTGGCCTGTGCTCCTGTCAGATCGGCTTTGGTGGCGAGAGCCGATTGGATGGTCAACTCAAGTTCGCGTTGCGAGACGAGGCCCTGTTCCGCTAACTGTTTGTGCCGGTCCACGTTCAACTCAGCCGTGGCGACGGCGATTTTCGCCGCTTCGACCTTCTGGTAGGCTTCCCGTACCTTGTTTTCCGCTTCGATCACGCGCGCCTGGGCGGACGGGACCGCGGACTTGACGAGGTTCTGCATCTCCTTGATCCGTTTATCCAGTTGTTCGGCGCGCGCAAGCGCTGCGTTGCGAGTTTGGGCCAGCGCCTTGCGTCGTTGGTCCAAGAAAGACAGGAGGTCTGGAGCCATGAAGTTGGGATCGTAGTCATCCAATTCAAGAATGAGATCGCCTTGCTTGACGCGCACCCCCTCAAAGATGTGCCATTTCTTGATCCGTCCGGTGATCTGCGCCTCGATATCTTGCGGACGTTCGAAGGGCGTATAGGCGGAGAGTTGTCCGCTGACGGTAATCGTCTGGGTCCAGGGCACAAAGGCAATGATCAAGAGAAACAGCAGCACCAGGATGATGGCGAGGAGCGAGGAAAACCTAAGACGTTCGGGGATTTGGACCGCTTCCCAGGACTGAAGCTTTGTCGAGGTCGCAAGGTCGTCGATCGCGATCTCACCCAGACCGGTGTCCCGTCGGACGAGGGAGCGGACTCTGTTTCGCAAATTCTGCGTGAAGTGCGCCACCGAATCCTCCTCGCCAGAGGCAGGGGGAACCAACGCTACCCACGCATCATAGTGGAAAGCGGCTCACCCGGTCAATTTCTCTGCGGGAACCGGTTGTCGTAGAGAGGGGAGCGAGCTTGACCATCAGTCAGAGAATCGCTAAGGTGGGGGCTCCGTTGAGAGCCATCAGCCAGAGACCCGTGGAATAAGGGCCTGCCCAGATATGTCTCGTCTCAGCAGAGGACCACAATCACGGCGGCGAGTAACGGATCGTCCGCATCCCTTGGTCGGGGTATTGGGTGGAAGCAAATCCGATTTCCCGATCTTAGAAAAGGCCGTTGCGATTCTGACGGATCTCGGGATTCCACACGAATTAATGGTCGTCTCCGCGCACCGCACTCCGGATCGCTTGTTCGCCTATGCAGAACAGGCTCCCGGTCGGGGAATCGAAGTGATTATTGCCGGTGCCGGCGGGGCGGCCCATCTTCCCGGCATGCTGGCTGCGAAGACGCATTTGCCGGTCATTGGGGTACCGATTCCGACTGAGAATCTTCGCGGACTTGATTCGCTCCTCTCCATCGTGCAAATGCCAAGAGGGATTCCCGTCGCCACGGTAGCCATCGGAGGGGCGGACAATGCCGGCTTGTTAGCGGCGCAAATCCTGGCTGGCCGGTATCCAGCGATTGCCGCCCGCGTGAAATTATTCCGTCAGACACAGACGGACAGCGTGCTCCAGTCTCCTGAAGCGAAGGGTCTGGTGACCGGAACGAAAGGTCCAGGCCGTCCGAGTCGCCGGTCGTGAAGGCAGTGGTCATCGAGCCAGGATCTGTCCTGGGCGTCCTGGGCGGCGGACAATTGGGCGCCATGTTCACCATGGCGGCACACTGTCTCGGGTATCACGTCGCCGTCTGGGATCCGGATCCAGAGGCGCCGGCTCATCGTTTTGCCACGCACAGCTTTCCTGTTCCGTTCACCGATCAGGACATTCTTGAACGATTTGCCAATCTGGTCAGCGCCGTGACCTACGAATGGGAAAATATTCCGGCGAAGCTCTGTCGAGAGTTGGAGCAGCGGAAGCCGGTTCGTCCGTCGAGTGCCGTCCTGAGCGTGATTCAGGATCGCTTGGAGCAAAAGGGGTTCTTGGCCTCCAACGGATTTCCCGTCCCTCCCTTCGCCAGCCTGACCGCTCCGGATCAATTGGCGACGACCGTCCGGCAGGTCGGGTATCCCGCTCTCCTTAAGACGGCAACGGCCGGTTATGACGGCAAGGGCCAGTGGAGGATACATCGAGAGTCCGATGTCCGGGAGGTGGAACGGGCACTATCGGGATCCGCTCGCCCTGGCATGCGATGGATCGTGGAGTCCTTTGTGCCGTTTGAACGGGAACTCTCGATCCTGGTGGTCCGTGGATCTGACGGACAGAGTTGCACCTATCCGCTGGCTGAGAATGAACATGAAGAGGGGATTCTTCGAACCACCAAGGTGCCGGCCCCAGAATCTTCAGTTGTAGCCGAGCGAGCAGCCGCTCTTGCGCGTCAGGTGGTGGATCGTCTGGAGGGGGTGGGGGTGTTCTGCCTCGAATTGTTTCAGTTGTCCAGCGGGGAACTTCTCATCAACGAGATTGCCCCGCGGCCCCATAACTCAGGCCATTACACGCTTGATGCCTGCAGCGTGTCCCAGTTTGAGCAGCAGGTTCGTACTACTACTGGCATGCCACTTGGTGAAGTACGTCTGCTGAGCCCAGCAGTCATGGTGAATCTCATTGGGGGCGATGCCGCGACCCTTATGAAGGGCGCAGGTTGTCGAACCCTGCTGGATATTCCCGGTGCCGTGCTCCATCTCTACGGCAAACGTGCGATTCGTCCCCGTCGCAAGATGGGACATGTCACGTTTCTCGGCGAGACGCTGAGTGTCGCACTCGATCATGCGAAGCAATTTCGTGACGGTCTCGCGAACGGTCCCGCCCTGTCCGCATAACTTCGTTCATTCAGTGGTATCGTTTCGGCCCGGCATCATCCGACAGGATGATGTGAACAGGATCGCCCGCCGCCGCAGCTCAACCCTGGGCAAACCCAATCTTCGAGCTGGTTTTTGGCCATCCCGCCTCGTACTATTTTGTGACTTGCTGTATGGGAATGGATCAAACGGTTCAGCTTCTCAGAGCATAGCCTATGGGGAAAACGTGGTTTCGCTCTGTTTGTGTATCGGTACGGGACTTGCCTTGCTCCTTGTCTTCGGTTGCCCGAGCAGGAGATCATAGATATGAGCAGTCGCGCCTTCCCCTCTGAGAATCATGCCGAGCCGTTTTCGCCGGATTCATGTCACGACAGTGCGATTTCGCGTCCACGATATGTAGTGCTCCAATCGCTGGTTGGCATCATGTTGGCCTACCAGTTGTTGTCCGGAACGGAGTTGGTTGCAAGCCATCTGACGAGCGAAGTGATCGTCGGGGGGTTGGCTGCAATGGTTCTCTGCCTGATGTGTGTGCCGACCTCAATCCTACAGGCGACCTGGTTCAGCGGGACCCTGATCGGAATCGATACGATTTTCGTTACCGCGACAATCTACCTTTCGGGTAACGCCCGGTCGGATCTCTATCTGTCGTATTTCATGCTCATGCTCATTGCCGCCTCGGTGCGCCGGCTCTCCCATGTCATTGCGTTCTCTCTGTTGCTCTGTACCGGGTATGGGGTCATCCTCTATCAGGGAGTCGTACAAACCGGTTCTTTGTCGGTCGGGCATTTGTTGGGGGTGCCGGTTCTGTTGGTGATGGCGACGTTCTATGGGCTCGCGCTGCAAACGATCGGGGCCGAACGGCAAAAAAAAACACTATTATTGGGCAGTATTAAGGCTTTAAGAGAGACTGAGCAGGCCTTGCAAGCCTCGCGTGATCAGTTGGAAATCCGTATCAAGGGCCTCAAGAGCGATCTCTCACGGGCGAATGAGCATGTCCGGCAGGAAAAGCAGGAGCGACAAGGCCTCGAGCAGCAATTGCTTGAGGCGCAGAAGATGGAAGCGATCGGCCGGATTGCCGGGGGGATTGCCAACGAACTCGGCCATCTCGTTTCAGTGATCGGGAGGCAGACAGGCATGGTCCTCTCCCGCCTCAAGGCCGACGACCCGTTGTATGGGCCGGTCGATGACATATTTCGAAGCGGGGGGCAGGCTGCAGCATTGACCGCTCAATTGGCTGGGTTGGGCCTCCACGATGGCCCCTTCCGACAGGTGCTTTCGCTTAAGGCCGTGCTGGAGGAGATTCGTGGAGTGATTCGAGGACTGCTGCCCACACGCATTGATCTGGACATGGTCATTGAAGATGCACCGATGGATATTGAGGTTGATCGTGAAGGACTCGAACAAGTCCTGCTTCATCTTGCGGTGAATGCCCGGGACGCCATGCCAAACGGGGGGCAGCTCAGGATTGAAGCGAAGCAGGCGATTCGTGGACAAGAGAGTGAGGCTGTGAATGGAAGGGGAAGCCATCAATCCGGGGTGCTGATTCAAGTGAGCGATACCGGAGGCGGGATGAGCCTAGAGACTCAGTCGCACATATTTGAACCCTTCTTTTCCACAAAGGAAATGAATGTGGGACTTGGACTCACCGCGGTCTATGGCATCGTGAAACAAAGTGCAGGCCAGGTTGATGTTGTCAGCCGGCCTGGCCAAGGGACTGTGGTGAGGGTGATGCTTCCTCTCACAGGACAGGGCCGGTCGCCTGCTCCATCAATCCTGGCAAACGTCTCAGCCAATGGCCAGGAAACGATTCTGCTGGTGGAACCGAATGAAATCGATCGTAAGCTCGCGCTCTCCACGTTGTTGCGGCATCACTATCAGGTCTTGGAGGCCAGCTCGTCTGTTGAAGCCTTGCTGCTCACGCAGCAACATCCCGGAGCCGTCCATGTGGCCGTGAGCGATCTTATTATGCCGGAGATCAGTGGACGTGACTTAGCTAGACGATTGTTGAAGCAACACCCGATGATGAAGCCGCTCTTTGTCTCCGGGTATGATAACGAGGCGATGGTGTCTCATCGCCTCAACCCGCGGTATCTCTTGAGGCGCCCCTATCGACAAGCCGGGCTGGTGGAAAAAGTACGTGAGCTGCTGGATGCGTGACGAAGTGCCTTGGAGTGTTCCTGTGAGCGCTAGCCGTCCCACCGATCTCTGCGACTTGGTGCAAAGAAGAGCACGTCCCGGCGTTTGAACAGGCCAATCAAGACCATCCCAGCGAGAAACCCGCCGATATGAGCGAAGAATGCTACGCCTCCGCCCTTGCCGCCGATACTCATTCCCCCGCTCAACAGTTGCATCACGAACCACATGCCGAGGACGACACCCGCTGCCACCCTCGCTGTGCCCAGGCCTGGTATCAGAACCAATACCTGAGCTCGTGGGAACAACAGCACATAGGCGCCTAAGACACCGGAAATGGCGCCGCTTGCTCCGACCATGGGAACAGGCGAGGACGGATCGGTCAGGGCGTGGCTTAAGGCGGCCAGAATCCCGCAGGTGAGGTAGAACACGACGTACTTAGCATGCCCCATGACATCTTCGATGTTGTTCCCGAAGACCCAGAGGTACAGCATATTCCCGATGAGGTGCATCCAGCCGCCGTGGAGGAACATGCTCGTGATCAACGTGGCATAGGCGGGAATGGCCACGACCGTCTCAGGGAGGTTGGCCTGCCCGAAGACAAGGGCCGGGATTGCCCCGTATTGAAAGACGAATGTGTCTCCTAAGCCGGGGGGAAGGCTTGCCTGGTAGGTAAAGACCAGGACGCAGGCCGCGATGCAAGCCATCGTGGCCACCGGCGTCCGCTCGGTTGGGTTGTCGTCATGCAGAGGGATCATGGAGCCCTTACTGGGAGGGAGGACGGCGACGGTCGATGATCGATCGAGGAAGAGCCGGGTTATCCGGCAAGGAGCCATCGGGTCCGAGGGAGACTGAAAACCCTGCGGCGTGCGTATGGCCTCCCCCGCCGAAAGAAGCGGCAATGGCCCCCACGTCCGCCCCATCCTCTCGCGAGCGCATGCTGTAATAGCGGCGCCCGTCGCGATCGTGCCACATTATGCAAAACGGATGCTCCTCGGAGAGGCGTTCGCCGATCTGACTGGTCAAGACCGCGCTCTGGACCGACGGAATGACGGATCCGTGAAAGTCGACCAACGTTGCTTGCGCCGCAAGTTTGTTCACGAGCTCGTTTTCATAACGCAGGATGGCCTGGCCTTCCTGTTCCAATTCCTTCTGCTTGAAGTGACTCCAGCGGTGATAATCGAATGGATATGAGGCAACGGCCGCATTAATTTCTCGACTGGAAGGGAGCGCCCAAGTCCAGAGGTCTTTGTCTTGGATATAGTTGAGGAGCCACGGTGTCGGCTGATCGTGTGCCCATTCCCAGGCCAGGACGGCTCCGGACTTCTTCATGTCGAAATAAGCATAGGGAAGGCCAGCGAGGGCTTTCTCTGCGGTGATGTGATGATCGAGCACGAGGAGCGCCCGCGTCTGAGCGGCCATGGCTTCCAGCGTGTCGCGGGCATAGCTGAAATCCACGATGACGACTCGTTGGTCCTGTAGTCCTGCGGGAGGAGGATTCCCGTGTTTGACAGGAATGAACCGAGCCGCTGGAAATTGATTCCAGATCGCCCACGCGGCGCCGAACCCGTCTGCACAATCGGCGTGGTAGAGCACTATTGTGGGGGGCTCAGCGAATAAGTGCTGTGTGCGTGAATCAGCCATCGTGGCGGAGCATACCATGATGCTCTGCCGAGACTAAAGTGTCTTTAGAGGATAGGTCAGAGTGCGTTGAGATGGTCGATCAGCTGACGCAACCGGCTCGCGCTCCGGCGGTTGGAGGTAAAGGCCAACCGAGGCAAGTCCCTAAGATCTGGCTCATCGAGCTCTTCTGGGAGAGGCCCGCGCAATTCGAAGGTGCCCTCAGCTAGCAGATCGCCAAACGTTTCATGAAGGCCGGCCACCTGTTCCGGGGAGATGCTCGTTTTCAGCCGCATGGTCAATAGCCGGCCCACATATCGAATGGAATGGAATCGGCTGTAAAAACTCCTGATCTCATCGATTGCGTCGTCCACGGACGTTGTGATTTTGAACAAGTTGAGATCTTCAGGGTTGATCAGTTTACGGGCCAACAGCTGTCGAGTGACGAAGGCGTACCACTCGTCCCAATAGTCGCAACCGGGAGCCTGGAGACACACGATCGGCTGGGGATCGCTCTTGCCGGTTTGGGCGAGGGTCAAAATTTCAAAACCTTCATCATGCGTCCCGAAGCCGCCCGGGAACAGTGCAATGGCATTTGCCTCTTTCTGAAAGATTAATTTGCGGGTGAAGAAGTACTTGAACGTGACGAGCTTGGGGTCATCGGCGATAGTGGCATTCGGGCCTTGTTCGAAGGGCAGCATAATATTGACCCCGAAGCTGTTCTCTCGGCCGGCGCCCTCCTGGCATGCGCGCATGACCCCGTCGGCCCCTCCGGTAATGACCATGAACCCTTCCTCGACGATCTGACGGGAAAACTGGAAGGCCATCTGGTAGTTCGGATCATCCGAGGCGGTGCGGGCCGAACCGAAGATGCTGATCTTGCGCCGATCGCGGTACTCATGAAAGACGCGGAAGGCATGACGCAGTTCTTTTACGGCGCGGTTGACGATCTTAAGGTCGAGGACGTCCAGGTGAGAATCGTGGAGCCGAAGCGTCCCGACCAGAAGTTCCTTCATGATCGCGGCCTGCAGGTCGTCTTCCGGACTGTCAAGCAGGAGGCGAATTTGGCTGAGCAACTCCTCGTTCGAGGGGAGGGGACGGGAACGGGTCTGGGAGGTCTTCATCGTGTTATCCATGTGGGGTTATGGTTCCATCCTGAGTAGAAAAATTCTATCAGCTGATCGCCTCTTGGTCAAAAGAACGGAGAATATGTGTGCGGTTAGGAGCGATGGGGCGAGGAAGGCATTGTTTGAAGTGCCCAGGCCCTGATACGCGTGAGATCGGTCGACGACAGGTCAGTGAACTGAATATCGACATGCCAGGTATGGATCCCGCTTGGTAGCTCACCGGGCTCTGCCCCGGGAACTCCGCTGGTCAGGACTGTTCCACGAATGGTTAAGGGAGTGTTTTGACCAGAAATGGAAAACGCCAGTACGACGTTTGTCCCTGTCATGATCTTCGCGGTTGATTCGACCAACGCTCCGACATGGCTCAGTTGGGTGATCATGGCGTTATAGTTGAGCCCCTGGACCGAGGCTCGTCCGACCACACTTATCACAACGGGGATCTTCGTGCGACGTCGGGGCGGCGTGAGCATCAGGTCTTGTGCACTGAGCACCCCAACCGGTTGGTTTTGTTTGGTGACGATCAAGAGAGAGGCACCTGTAGCCATCATGAGTGTCGAGGCCTCTGCCAAGGCCTGATCGTACTCGATGAACTGCACCGGGCGTGTCATGATCATCCGGACTTCGATGTCGTGCGGTTCGAGCCCCTGAGCGACGACTTTTTTCACAATGTCGGTCGGCGTCATGAGACCGAACCGCATGTCGGTATCCTTCACTAGCAAGCAAAGGGCCTGTTCTCGTTCGAGCAGCAGTGCAGCCTCACTGACGGAAACGTCCCCTGGAACTTGCACGACTCCTGGTGTCATCATATGGGCAACCACAGTTTGTATGAGATTTGTTGTCTTGAAGGGCTTGTCATCGTCGTTCGGCATGGGTTCGAGACTTCCCCCGATTCGCGCCAGCACGATTCGTGAGGGTTCCGCCCCCGGCGACGTAAGCCAAGTATAGCAGACGGGGCTCCCTCATCCGTGACTCTGGTTCCCCTTGTCAAACAAGGGGTTCGGCGAATAGACTAGGCCAATTATTGGAGTAGCACAAGGGTTGATCGATGGTTGATCCCGATTTCGTTCAACAGGACTTTCAGCGTCGCCTCAAAATGATTTCCCCACAGGGGATGGGGCTGTCCGTCGACGTCTATTCTCCCGATCTGTTCGAGCTGGTGAAAAAGCTCAGGGAGCGAGGACTCCAGCCTGCCTATCTCGAAGTCTTTAAGGCGACGACGGCCGCACTGACAGCGGTTCGACAGGCTATGCCCGATATAGCCCTGGCTTACCACGGAGAAGGCCTGTGGATTACTCAGCCGGACGTTCAAGAGTCTCCGTTCTTTCAGCAGGATGTCGGCGAGATGGTCACGCAACTCAATTGCATACAGAGTCAGTGGCTGAATCATGAATGTGCGATGAAGCAGATGGCGGGCTACTCGTTTGGCACCTATATCCCCCCGTTGTATACGCCGCTGAGTGCTGAAGTGGTGGCCGACAATATCGCGACGGTTCAGCAAATGATAGACCAGCAGGGTCGTCGAGCGGACGGTACCGCGCCGCTCTTTCTCTTGGAGCTGCCGCCGCTGACATATTTTGCCGCCGGCACGATACCGATCCCCCATTTTTTCCGGCTTGTCACAGGGTTGGCGCCTTGCGGTCTCGTGCTGGACATCGGACACCTCTGGACGGTCTATCGTTATACAGCCGCCTGCCGACGGATATCTCTTGAACAATTCGTCCGGGAATTCCTCCATGACTTTCCCCTGGAGCGGGTCGTCGAAATCCACGTGGCGGGGTTGGCCTGCCATGAGCCAGTTGGTGAGCCAGAGCGGGGACCCGGGCCTCCCGAATGGATCGACGCCCATGCCGCGCCGATTCCATCGATTCTCTTTACCATGCTCGAACAGGTTCTTGACCATCCAAGCCTCGTGAGCCTCCGGGCGGTGGCACTTGAAGTGGACACCAAACCGATCGACCTGATTGTGGAGGAGTATGCAGAGGCCGTTCGGCGTTTTTCTCTCCTCGTGCAGCAGACGATGTCCAGGGGAAGGGCCGTAGAACAGTCGACGGGCCTGACGCCTCGTCCAGCCTCAGGCCAGGAGCCGATGGGCCAGTCTGATCGACAGCAGTTGCGCGACGACTATGCGCGCTACGCGCAAATCATCTCGGGACAAGCCCCCATTACAGGCCCGGAGTGGCAGGAAGTGGCCGCGGAGGCGACCGGTTTAACACGGTACCGCACGTCCTATTTGCCGCACGAGATTCTGCATTGGGGAGGAGGCCTTACAGAAATGTTTCCCCAGACATGCCGGGCTCTAGCGGAGCGGGGGATCTGTCTGACAGAATTCGTGTCCTTCTGGTTTCGGTCGCCACGACCGCTCACGCATTCGTACGACTTCTTCCTCCTCAAGATCGAACGGTTTCTCGAGTTTGTGACGGAGCGCGCGCCGGATGCACGGCTCTGCGCCGAACAGGAAAGCGACATGTTGCGCCTGGCTTATGCTCAGGCGAATGAAGTGGCGGAACCTCTGCTGGAGATGGGACAAACCCGATGAGTTTCTGGCAGCCACTCACCAGGCCGATCATAGGGATGGCGCCGATGGATGGAGTCACCGATGCGACATTTCGCCATACCGTGGCGATGCACGGGAAACCGGACGTCTCTTTCACGGAGTTCACGCATGTGCATGACGTCTGTCGAGGACCCGAGTTCTTGTTGGACTCCCTCCTCTATCACGAGGCTGAACGACCGATTGTCGCGCAGCTTTATGGGAAAGATCCGGGCCTCTTCTATCAGGCCGCTCATGCAATCTGTGAGTTGGGGTTTGATGGATTGGATATCAACATGGGCTGTCCCTCGCGGAGTGTGGCCTCATCCGGGTCAGGAGCCGGGCTGATCCTAGCGCCGGATGTGGCCCATGCGATCATGCGGGCCGCTCGCCAGGGGATCGCCGATTGGGCGGCCGGTCAGATCCTTGAGGGAGCGGGTCTCAAGCCGGCAAGAGTGACGGCGATCCGGCGGATGAACGAGCAACGGCAGGGCGCCCGCCCGCTCGTCCGACAAACGATCCCCCTGTCCGTCAAGACACGACTCGGATATGACGTGGTGGTAGTCGACCGTTGGATCGAGCATCTCCTCAAGGAACAGCCAGCAGTGATTTCCCTGCATGGCCGCACCTTGCAACAAATGTATCGAGGGGAAGCGGATTGGAACGCCATTGCTCGGGCGGCGGAGATCGTGCGGGGGAGCGGAACCTTGCTGTTCGGCAATGGTGATGTGCACAGTTTTCACGATGTGGTCCGTCGCGTGCGAGACACCGGAGTCGACGGCGTGTTGGTCGGACGAGCCGCGCTCGGAGCCCCCTGGTTCTTTCGGCAGAAAGAGGAGGCGCGACTCGTTCTGCGGCAAGATCGGCCTGAGGAGGGGCCCGAACTGTGGGTGCCGCCGCTCGATGTTCGCTTCGAGATGCTGCTCGATCATGCCCGACGGTTCGAAGCAGCCTGTGGGCAGGGCCAGTTTCGGCGGATGCGCAAACACCTGGGCTGGTACTGCAAAGGGTTTCCTCATGCCGCCTCGCTACGAGCCAATATGTTCCAAGTCTCTTCGGTCGCCGACCTGGAGCAGGTGCTCGCCGATTTCCACATGCACTGCGCGAGTCTCACCGAGGTCCCTGACCAGATGCTGCTCGAATCTCTTGTCTCCACCGAACCCTCTTCGACGTTGTAGATGCCACTTATTCTGGCTTCGACCTCTCCGCGCCGCCACGAGTTGCTTGCCTTGTTGGGCATCCCCTTCGAAGCGAGAAGCCCGTCCTTCGAGGAGCGGCTGGTGCCTGATCGGCCGGCGATCGAGCAGGTGCAGTCCTTCGCCCAGGGCAAGGCCCGGTCGGTTGCGAGGCAAGAGCCGGAGGCGATCGTGCTAGGGAGCGATACGGTGATTGAGTTGGATCATGCCGTGCTCGGGAAACCGGCCGATCTGGCGGAGGCCCGTGCGATGCTCCGGTGCCTGGCGGGCCGTGATCATCAAGTGCGCACCGCGGTCGCACTCGTCTGCTCAGCTTGTGCGACAGACGTCGTCGCCCTGTCCACGGCCGTCGTTCGGATGAAGCCGTTCGATGAACGAGTGCATGAACATTACCTCGCGACGGGAGAAAGTCTCGGCAAGGCCGGGGCGTACTCGATCCAAGGGGAAGGCGGCGACCTGATCGATTCCATTGACGGAGATTTCCCGACTGTGGTCGGCCTGCCGCTCCGTCTGGTCGCCCAGTTGCTTACGCAAGTCGGTGTGAGTGTGCCGGCTGATCTTGACGAACTCTATGCCACCAAGCCCTATGCCAACTGGGCCCGATTCCCGGGCTGATTGCAAAGGGGTGAGGGTTTTCGTACAATGCCGCCCCATTATTCATTGTCTTGTTTACGGAGGGAGTTATGAGCGTGCGATGCCTGACATCAGCGGCGCGAGTTGGTGGCATCGCCACCTGTGCGGTCGTGGGCCTGTTGACGATCTTAGGTCTCCAGCCGGTCTTGGCGATCGATGTGAAGCTTTCAGCAGAAGAGGCACAGAAGGCTTTGGAAGCCGGGCGGGCGCCGATGGAGAAGGCCAACACCCCGGAGGACGTCAAGAAGGTCCTCCAGCAAGCTTCCATGGTTACGCGTGTGGGAGCCGATCCAGAGAAAGATCCCTGCGGAGCGAGTGCCATCCTCCGGACTAAGCGCTATAGACTTGAGGCCTTTGGTCGGCAGGAAGCGGCGGAGTCCAAGAAGCGGAAGACGGATGTGCGCATGCCCGACGAGTTCATCAAGAAAGTCGTGGACATGCCCAATATGGAGGTTGAAGTTCAGCTATGTGGCGATGACGAATACTTTGCAGAGGGTGCCTTGATCGAGTTGCAACAGGGCTCCAAGAAGATCAAGCCCATCGATATTGGAAAAGCCGAGCGTGGCCGAAAGAATGAGGGAAGCGGGCCGGCCTATCGGTCGCGCTTTACCGCACTGTTTGCGTATGAGAAATTTGATCCCAATGCGGCCTCCGCTTTCGTCGTGAATCTCCAGGACGGAAAAGAGGCGAGAATCGCTGCTGATTTCTCCAAGGTTAAATAGGCATACTCCTTCGATCCTGTCCCGTGCCAATCTGCAGCGACTGCTCCGCCTGTCTGGCGAGCAGTCGTTCATGACTGTTCCCTGTTGGATACTTGGTCCCACCTTTGCAGACCTATGTCTGTTAGTTGGCTGAAATCTCAATGATAGAGCGAATATTGAGGCGTTCCTCCCCATTAGGGAGGTTTGTCTGTGGCTTTTCGCGCCAGAGCCGGCTTGACCCTTTCTAGGCAAAGGGCTAGCCTCTGACGTCCGGCTATCAGAGAAGGAGTGCAGCATGACAGAAGAGTGGGGCGCGATTCTCGTCGTCGATGACGATGCGGAAATGCGGGAGCTTGTCCACGATGTGCTCAAGGACCGCGGGCATCAGATCACGACGGCAGGGAACGGACAGGAGGCCTTGAAGCTGTTGGCTGAGCAAGAGTATGCGGTCGTGTTGACGGATTTGCGGATGAAAGGGATGCTGGGGACGGAGCTATTGGCGGAGATCCGGCGTCTGTATCCGGACATCGGGGTCATTCTCATGACAGCCTTCGGGTCCGTTGAGATCGCAGTCGATGCGATGAAGCACGGGGCGGTTGATTACTTGACCAAGCCGGTGAAAAACACCGAGTTGGTTCGCGTTGTGGAACGGTCCATCCGCGAAGCGGCGTTACGACGTGAGGTGAACAGGCTCCGGCGCGAGGTCCACAAGGAGTACAGCTTTCATCAGATCATCGGCAAGAGCAAACCGATGCAGGAGATATTCGATCTAATCCGGCGCGTGGCCAACAGTCCGACGAATCTGTTGATCACCGGCGAAAGCGGAACCGGCAAGGAGTTGGTGGCCAAGGCGATCCATTACAATAGCGATCGCAAGGATGCGCCGTTTATCCCCGTCAACTGTGCCGCCATTCCGGAACAGCTGCTCGAAAGCGAACTATTCGGCCATATGCGAGGCGCTTTCACGGATGCGAAGGTGGATAAGCGGGGCCTCTTTGAAGAGGCACAGAAGGGCACGTTACTCCTCGACGAGATCAGCGAACTTCCATTGATGCTGCAGGCGAAACTGCTGCGCGCGATTCAAGAAAAAGAGATTCGTCGCGTGGGAGCGAACAAGCCGATCGCCGTCGATGTGCGTATCATTGCGGCGACAAATCTGAACCTGACGGATGAGGTCAAGGCCAAACGCTTCAGGGAGGATTTGTACTACCGGCTCAACGTGATCGAACTGCGCCTCCCCCCCTTGCGTGAGCGCCGAGAGGATATCCCGCTGCTCGTGAACGCGTTCATGACGAAGTGTGGGGAGGCTCGCGGGAAGCGGATACAGGGTGTGAGTGAATCCGCGTTGGCGATGCTGGTGGATTATGCCTGGCCGGGCAACGTGCGAGAATTGGAAAATGTGATCGAGCGGGCCGTCACGCTCAGCCGAAGCGAGCTGATTGTTCCTGACGATCTTCCGTCAACGATTCAGGGAGCCCGTGGCGACCGGCGCGTGCTCGATGACGCGGCTGAACGGACCCTGGCGCTGGATGAGGTGGAGAAAGAATATATCCTCAAGATCCTCGAGAAGACCGGCGGCAACAAGTACCAGGCCGCACATATGCTCGGGATCGATCGCAAAACGTTGTATCGAAAGTTGGGTGAAATTCAGCAAAAAGAGAGCCCCTGACTCGCGAACGCGTCGGGTCTCACGAAATCACGGGCCACCAGCGGCATCCTTCTATAAAGGGTCATTCGTTCTCACGCTCCATGCTGCCCTCAATTCCTTCACTAAGTGCCAAAATCTGGTTCGCGCTCCTGACCGTTTTCCTGCTGTTGAGTCTGAACACGGCCGCGTCATTGCTGGGATCCTATCGGCTGACACAACTCCAGGAGAGAGTCGAGCGGGTCCATACCGAACTCCTGGGCATTGAGCGCATCCACTCGACCACGGTCGAAGCGGAAACCGGCCAACGCGGCTATCTGCTGACGGGGGAGGAGCGGTATTTAGAGCCCTACCGGCAGGCATTGAGTAGAGTTGATCGGGAGCGCGAGCAACTCCAATCCTTGCTCGCGGACGATCCCGTCCAACAACCCCGGCTCCAACAAATGAATCAGCATATTGTCGGCATATTGGCCGAGCTGCGCGATACCATCGAGCTGCGCAAGACGAAGGGGTTTGAGGCGGCCATTGCGGTGGTCACCGCTGACCGGGGCAAGCGATTGATGGATCAGATGCGCGCGCTCCTCATCGAAATGGAGCAGGAAGAGCAAGATCTTCTTGCGAAGATGCAGGCTAAAGCGGCGATGCACAATCGCATCATGATCAGTACCTTCGTCCTCGCATCGTGCTTAGCCGGTCTCGGGCTCATCGCTGCATCGTACAGAATTCCTCGGACGTTGCGGGAGCGACAGCTTACCGAAGAGCGGTTCCGTTCCATGGTGGAGGCAGCGCAGACGGGGATGGTGATGGTGGACCAAACCGGCACTATAGTGATGGTCAACAAGCTTGTGGAACAGCAATTCGGTTATCCCCGTGAGGAACTCCTTGGACGGAAGATCGAGATGCTCCTGCCTGAGCGGTACCGGACTCAACACGGCGACCAGCGGAGCCGGTTTTTCCATGCACCGACTGCGCGGACGATGGGAGCAGGCCTGGATCTTTCCGGTCTCCGGAGGGATGGGACTGAGTTCCCGGTCGAGATCGGCCTGAATCCGATCCAGACGGAGGAAGGGGTGCAGGTGCTGGCGTCCATTGTCGACATCACTGAGCGGAGACAGAACGAGCGGGCAATCCGGCACAGCGAGGAGCGGTACCGGCGTCTCGTGGAAGTCTCGCCCGATGCCATCTTTGTGAGCCGGGGGGATCGCATCGTCTTCATCAATGACCAAGGGGTGAAACTCTTCGGCGCCAACAGTCCCGATGACATTGTGGGGAAGTCGCCGTTGGAGTTGATCCACCCCGATGATCATGCTGCCGTTCGTGCACGAGTACGACAATTGGTTGAGGGGTGCGAAACGGTGCCGCTCATCGAAGAAAAGATCGTCAGGCTGGACGGCAGGGTGGTCTTTGTGGAGACATCGGCAGCTCGGTTCATCGGTCACGAAGGGGCGGAGACTCAGGTGGTGCTCCGGGACATCAGTGAGCGCAAACGGGCAGACCAAACGCTCCAGAAAGAGCGAGACTTCATCGACGCAGTGCTGGAGACCGCCGGGGCGCTCGTCGTCGTGCTGGATCGGGAGGGGCGGATTCTGCGATTCAATCGAGCCTGCGAACAGGCGACCGGCTACTCATCTGAAGAGGTGTTGGGTCGACATGTGTGGGATCTGTTCGTGATTCCCGATGAAGTCGATCGCGTGAAAGCGATGTTCGAGCGGCTCCGGGGTGGCGAGCCGCGCAACGATTATGAAAATTATTGGAAAGGGAAGGACGGGCTGCTGAGACGAATTTCCTGGACGAATACGGTGCTCACAGATCCCAACGGCAAGGTCGATTACATTGTGGCCGCCGGTCTCGACATCACCGATTTCAAACACATACAGGAACAGCTCCGCAAGACCGAGCGGATTGCGGAGCTCGGGACACTCGCGTCCGGCATGGCGCACGAAATCGGCACGCCGATGAACGTGATTCTGGGACGCGCGGAGTATCTGTTCCAACGGGTCACCGATGAAGGCACCAAGAAGGGTCTCGCCACGATCGTCACCCAGGTCGAGCGGATCACCAAGGTCATGAACCAATTGCTCGCCTTTGCCCGACGCAAGACCCCGGAGCGGCGCGCTGTGGATCTGGGCCAAACCATCGACGACAGCCTGGAGATGTTCCACGAACGGATGGCCCACAGCCGCATCACGGTGGAAAAGGCGATCGAAACGAATGTGCCTTCTGTCCATGCTGACCGGGACCAGCTCATCCAGGTGCTGATAAATCTTGTGATGAATAGCATCCATGCCATGCCGGAGGGGGGGCGGCTCAGGCTGAGCCTGGCTCGAGAGAGCAGTCACGTGTGCCTCGGCGTGTCCGATACCGGCCAAGGGATGCCTGAAGAGATCCGGTCGAAGGTATTCGATCCCTTTTTCACGACGAAAGATTTTGGGAAGGGAACCGGTCTAGGCCTCACGGTCGTGAAAGGTATCATCGAGGAACACGGCGGGACCATCGCGGTGGAGAGTGCAGTCGACATGGGCACGACGTTTTGGATCCGACTCCCCCTTGGCGGAGCTCGGACCGCGGATATTTCCTAACCAACACCAACTCCCCCTCCCTCAGAAATTCGATCGCCAGGCTCGCTCTCTTCTGTCGCAATCTGCAACAGAAGCGGCGTGATGTCTGTCGCAATTCTCATCAGACGTTGGCGAGCGCCATTTTTCGGCCCTCCTCATTCCCGGGAAATCACAAGCAAGTTGGCTCAGTTCTGGAATCCATCACTTTTCGCCAGCGAGGGGGGTCGGCTTGCACGGGTTGTGCATCGTATCCCACCGAAGAGTGAAGGGGGCAGGATGGCACAGGAGAAGAAGCCAGCTGTGGTGCTCATCGCCGAAGATGATCAGGAGATGCGGAGTCTCCTCTGCGATGAGCTGTATGATCTGGGGGTGTCCATCAGAGAAGCGGCTGATGGGGACGAGGCTCTGCGGTCGGTGCTTGATGCTCGCCCCTCACTGATCCTCACGGACCTTCGGATGCCAGCCGGGGGGTTGGACTACATCGCCAGGCTGCGGACGTTTGCTCCAGGTGTGCCGATGGTGCTGATCACCTCATTTGGAGATCCTCAGACAAAAGCCGATGCGTTGGCCATCGGCGTCGAGGCGTACTTCGATAAGCCGGTTCGCCTCAGCGAGCTCAAAGGAGCCGTACGACGTCTCTTAGGCCCGGTAGTGAATGGAAAAATCGACTGAGACCTTGTATGCTGTATACTCTTCAGCGCGTCAGAGGTATGAGATGGCCGGATCTCAAAAAAAACCTTCTACTGTTCCTTCCTCTATTGTTGATCCCATCCTCGCAGCTCGACTGGAAGCCATCAAGCAGTTAGCCGGTGGGTTCTCAGAGCGAGTGGCAGTCATGGATCGCGATTTCAACGTGATCTATGCCAATGAATCCGCATGGTCTGCGGAAGCAGACCAGCTGCCTGACCATTCGGCGAAGTGCTATGAGGCCTTTGCTCAGCGGGAGGATCCCTGTGGCACCTGTCCGGCGACAGAAGTGTATGAATCGCCCGGCGTCCTGTCCGTGGCCTGTGCCTCCGGAGGGGACGGTACTGCCTGTGGGATGCATCAGGCGTTTCCGCTTGTCTCGAGCAGCGGCGAGGTCGAGTCTATGCTGGTGTTGTTCAAAGTACCGCCGAAGCCTGCGAAGCAGACGAGCGGTGAGCGCGTGGACATAAAACAGGAATCGAAGCTGGGTGAACTGATCGGCTCGAGCGCGCCGATGCGAGAAGTCCTCGACATGATCCGGCTCGTGGCGGACAGTTGCGCAACCGTGTTGATTCAGGGGGAGAGCGGTACCGGCAAGGAACTGGTTGCCAAAACGATTCACCAGACCAGCTACCGGCGGGATAAACCGTTCGTCGTGGTTGATTGCGGTTCGCTACCGGAAACCCTGTTGGAAAGTGAGTTGTTCGGCCATATGAAGGGGGCCTTCACCGGCGCGCATGCCTCCAAACGTGGACTCTTCGAAGAGGCGGATGGCGGGACGATTTTCCTGGACGAGATTGCCGACACAACCGCGACGTTTCAAGCCAAGCTGTTGCGGGTGCTTCAGGAGGGGGAGATCAAACGGGTCGGGGGAAACCAACCGATCAAGATCGATGTGCGGGTCATTTCTGCTACGAACAAGGATCTGGTCGAACTCGTCAAGGCCAAGGCCTTTCGGCAAGACCTGTACTACCGGCTCGCGGTGCTGCCGTTGTGTCTTCCTCCGCTCCGTGACCGGCGGGAAGACATCCCGCTCCTGGTGCAGCACTTCGTCGCGGCGTCCTGCAAGCGCCACCGGCAGCCAGTCCGGCGGGTGTCGCCGGAGGTGATGCAGGCGCTCACCAAGGCCCCATGGCCTGGCAATGTGCGGGAGTTGCAACACTATCTTGAACGGGCGATCGTCACGACTACCGGTTCCGAACTCTGCTGCAAGGAGATTGTGGCGATGGGTTCGGACGCGGCAGAGCATGATCTCCGTACCGTTGCGCGCGGGGCCACCCATCAGGCGGAACGTGCGCGGATTCTTCAGGCGCTTCAGCAAACAGGGAGCAATCGTGCAAAGGCCGCCAAGCTCCTCAAGATCAGCCGGGCCAGCCTCTATAACAAGCTTCGTGCCTACGGGATGAGTGACGTGTAGCGCGAGCAAGGCGCGACATGCCCGATGGGCGATAGCATCGCGTCAGGCATGCGCCGACCTGTGCAGTTCGAGGTTCGAAGTTCCGGGAACCTCGAACCGTGAACCCTTGTCCGTCCAGCTTGTCTCGCTATTCTTGCTTGTCTCGCACACTAGCCTGATAGTATTCCTTCAGCTGGCACCTCGCCCCAACCCTCCTAGACTGTCCATTCGTACCCCTCACACTTCATGCGCTTCTTCAGGATCAAAAAAATCTGCCCGTTTCTGCCCCATATGTTCATAGTAACTGTCCAACATATTAGACAGTCTATGTGATTGAAATTACATTGCTTATCATTTCAGCCTGCTGATGACTGTCTAGTCTTGTGGAAACTTGACCGAAGCAGACTGGCGAGGTTTGCGCTACCGTCAAGTGCGAATCGCGAGGACTAGAGCGGCGAAACTGACTCATTCTTGTCGGTGTCTGCACCGGGGCACGCAAGCTGCGTATACGTAGCGCTGCTGGTGGAGGTCTGGGTGATTTTGGACCGGCCTCCGAATGACCCTCTCCTCCGCAAGGAGGAAACCTTCACCAGCTCTTAACGAAGGCCAAGAAACGTGAAGCGGATATCGCATGACAATCAATGAAATACGAGCGACGAGATACGAACGACGAGTAGTTGATCAACCATCCGCCTGGTGAGGCGGGCATAACAGAGGAGGCCGTACAATGGGGGGCTATATGTTTCAACCAACGCGCAGGCGGCGCCGTACGGGGTTGGCGCTGATGCTGCAGAGCGTCCTGCTGGCCGGTAGTCTGGTGGCAACACCATGGCTGTTTGCGGCGGCACCAGGCGAGGAGTCCCATCAAGAGCATGCCACTCCGGTCGCAATGCCAGGCTGGACCCAGCAATTGAAGGGGCAGACAGTGGTGGAAAACGCCATGGAGGGCCGTGCCGGCAACGCAGAGAAGATGGAGATGCAGCACCATCGCCTGATGGAGAAGCTCGAAGCGCAGGCGCAGAAAGATGCGAAGGCGCAGCAGACGTCCGGCGGCTTCAATCAGATGTCGATGATGCACCAGTACATGGGCCAGGATGGCAGCAGCTTCCTGCTCATGTCTGATGGGTCCAAGGGCGAGCCGGTGACGACGTCAGGCGGGAAGTGCCCGGCCGGTGTACCGGTTAAGCAGTACGACGTGTCGATGATCAATATCGAAATCACGTTGAACCGTTGGCTCGATTTCTACCCCGGTTACATGTACGTACTGACCCAGGATCTCGACAAGGTTCGCGGCGAGGAAGCCAAGAACAAAGCGGCTCGTGAGAAGGATGGTTTCGATCCCGGAGCCGTGACCACCGGGTTGCAGGGCGACATGATTCAGCCCTTGGTGCTTCGTGTCAACCAGGGCGACTGCATGAAAATGACCCTCCGTAACCAGATGGAGGGCGAGGATGGCAGTCTGTTCATCAGCGCCTCCAGCATGATCGTGAGTGCGACCGGCAAACCGGCCCTGACGACGAACCCTGAGTCCATCGTGGCTCCGGGCAAGGCGCAGGAGTTCGAGTGGTACATCCACCCGCAGATGCAGGAGGGTGTTCGGCAGTTTCACTCCTACAGTCATGACCGTGAGCTGACGGTGTTGGGTCTGTTCGGCGCGCTTGTTGTGGAACCGAAGGGCTCGAAGTATGTGGATGCGCTCGGAAGTGGAGGGGCTGCGCCGGAAACCAAGAGCGGCTGGCAGGTGAATATCGACAACGGGTCGGGACCGGACTTCCGCGAGTTCGTGTTGTTCTATCACGAAATCGGCGATGAAGCCTTCCGTCCGTTGAACAAGAAGGGCGACTTCCTGCCGCAACGCGATCCGCTGACCGACGCCTATCGTCCTGGTGGTCGTGCGTTGAACTATCGCAGCGAGCCGTTCGGCATCGATCAGATGCATTTGCAGCATGAATACTTCGGATTCGAGGATGAGTCGATGGGCTACAGCGCCTATACGTTCGGCGACGTGCCGACGACAATCCCTCGCGGGTATATCGGCGATCCGGTCAAGTGGCGGCTGGTCCATGGTGGTTCGGAGGTGTTTCATTCGCACCATCCGCACAGCGGAACGATCCGCTGGCAGAGGAGTCCGGGCACGGAGCAGAATATGCTCTGGGCAGCCGGTCAGGACGGTCCGGTGAAGTATCCGGTCGTCCGGACGAAGTCCGATCGCGTGGACGTGGAAGTCATCGGGCCGTCGGAAGCCTTGGACCTGGAGCCTGAATGTGGCGGCGGCGGTTGCCAGCACCTGGCCGGTGAATTCCTCTTCCATTGCCACGTCGCGCACCATTATGTGGCGGGGATGTGGGGTTACGCCCGTTTCTACAACACGCTGCAAGTCGGCGGCGCGCACACCGACACGATGCCGGATCTGCGGGAATTGCCGGATCGGCAGGGGCGTATGAAGCAGGGCGTGTCGTCCGACAAGCTGATCGGGACGACGGTTGATTGGTTCGGGAAGACGTTTAAGATTGTCGATAAGGGTCAGAAGACCAACTGGAAGTCCGATCCCGTCATTGTAAACATCAAGGATTGGGTCGAGATGTTTGTGCCGGCACAGGGCCAGCCCGGTCACACGAACGATGAGAAGGGTCAGATCATGGCCTACGATTCGACCGTGTGGGACTGGAAGTGGGACGGCAACATTGCCAGGGGCGAGCGGGAAAGTACCGCACAGAATCCGAAGTACCCGTGGGCAGCCAAGTGGGATGATAGCACCAGGCCGGCTATCCTCTTTGATCCGACGACGGCCAAGATGTCCTGGCCGCTCTTCAAGCCGCACTTCGGCAAACGAGTGCCGTTCTCAGCCAACCACAGCGGTGCACCCTGGCTGGAACCGATTCACCAGGACGAAAATGGAGAACGAACCTCCGAGCCGGCGAAGCCAGGCGAGCAGGGCCGTTGGAGCCTCTGCCCTGACAATGCCAATCGGAAGCACTACAACATCCACTTCATCCGGTTGCCGATTACCCTGGCCAAGAAGCAGGGGAAAGAGCCGGCCATGGTCGACAAGGACGGCTTGATCTACGTGCTTCACGAAGAAGAACGTCTGACCAGGGCCAACGACGACCTGAAGCTGCCGGCGGTCATCCGTGCCAACGTGTATGACTGCGTGGACCTGTTGCTGACGAGCGAGTGGGACGACGACGATTACACGAACTTCCAGTCGTCCAAGATCAACATCCATCCCCACTTCTTCCAGTTCGACACGGGGAATTCGGATGGCGTGATCTCCGGGTTCGAGTATGAAATGTCGGTCCGGCCGTTCACCATGTGGGGGAAGAAGGCCAAGCATGGGTTGCCGGCGCCGATGGTGGCGAAAACGAAAGATGCCGTGAAGGCGGGTGCCGCGTCTATCAAGATTACGATGGCGCCGGGCGCCACGGCGTTCCATGTCAACACTGAAGTGATGGTCGGCATGGATTGCTTGGAGAAGGGCAACGACGCCACGGCATCGCTGCCGCGGGACAAGAGCTGTCAGGAAGTTGCCCGGATTAAGGACATCAAGGGCGAGGTGGTGACATTCTTCAAGCCCCTGAAGCACAACCATCCGGCGGGTGAATTGGTATCGCCGGAGTTCGTGCGCTATCGGTGGTGGGTGGATGTCGACATGGGGACCGTGTTCTGGCACGACCATGCATTCGGCGCGACGACCTGGCCGCATGGCGGGTTCGGCGTGACGATCGTGGAGCCGTTCGGGTCCACCTATCACGATCCGAAGAACGGCAAGTTGGTGTACAGCGGCCCCATTGCCGATATTCACGGCAACGAGCCCATCGGGGCCGGCGTGAGCGGGAGCTTCCGCGAGTTGATGGTGTCGATCCACGACACCGTTCCTCACACGGTGAACACCATCGAGGCGGGCAACCCACCAGGGCAGCCCATCGAAGTGGCGCTGGAAGCCGGCAAGACCATTTCCTTCCAGATGCCGGATAAGATCATGGCGGCGCCGAACAAGTATATCAACGGCGGAACGCATACGACCGGCAGCGGCTTCAACTTCCGCGCGGCACCGTTTGCGCAGCGTTTGTCCAACAACCCGGATACGTCAAAGCTGTTCAGCAGCGCGATCCATGGCGATCCTGGCACGCCGCTCTTGCGGGCGTACACAGGGGACACCATGGTGTTCCGTCTGTTGCACCAGCTCATGAACGAATCCCACGTCTGGACCATTTCGGGCCATACCTTCCTCACGGAGCGGTATGCGGCCGATGCCAATCGGAAGAACTCGATTCACGTCGGGATCGCCGAACGGTATGACCTCGTGACCAAGGCCGGAGGATTCCAGGGCATGCCGGGCGACTACATTCACTTCAACGGCAGAACGTCACACTTCGCCGAAGGTGGATGGGGCATCGTGCGTGTGCTCGACAAGGAAGTGGCGGATCTGAAGCCGCTGCCCAGGGGAACGAATCCCCGCGGGATTCCTGCGACGCCGGGTTCCGTCTGTCCGTCCGATGCCCCGGTGAAGAACTTCAACGTCGTGTCGTTGGACCGTCCGTTGAAACTCCACCCGAAGGCGCCGGACGCCATCGAGGTGGACTTCGAGCGCAAGATCGAAATGACAGTGCCGGAAGGCAAGATCTACGCGCTTGAAGAGGAAGCGACCACGGTGGCGGGCAATGTGATGCCGAATCCGCTCACGTTGCGTGCCAATCTGGGCGACTGCATCAAGGTGAATCTGAAAAACAAGATGAAGGCAAGCAGGGCGTCCTTCTTTGCGCCGGGCCTGGCCTTCGATCCGAGAGACAGCATGGGCCTGAACGTCGGGAACAACCCCGGCGATCAGACGATTGCCCCTGGCGAGAGCCGCACCTATACCTACTACGCGCATCCGGCGAACAAGGAGACGACGTCGCTGGTGTGGGACGGTGGGAATGTGGTCGTCAATCCGCGCAATGGATTGTATGGCGCGGTGGTCATCGGTCCGAAGGGCTCCCAGTATCGGGACCCTGTCACGGGGGCCGATATCTCGCTGAAGAATTCGTGGCGTGCTGACGTCATCGTCGATGCCAGCTTGCCGGAGAACGTCGGGAAGCGGAATTACCGGGACGTGGCCCTCTTCTTCCAGGATGAGGACAACATCATCGGGACTGCGTTCATGCCCTACGTGCAAAACGTGGCCGGGTTGACGTCGGTCAACTATCGTGCGGAACCGTACAAGTTCCGTGAGGAGCAAGGCTGCTCGCTGGGCAAGATTTTCCAGCCCTGCGTCGTGGACAAGCCAGAAGATCCGGTGACGCCTCTGATCGAGGCGCATGCCGGTGACGCGATCCGTATCCATGTGATCGGCGCGAACAGCGAACAGAACGGGATGTTCGGGGTCGAAGGCCATGAATGGCCGATCGAGCCCTACATGCCCGGTGCCGACATGATCAGCGTGGTGGAGTACGCCGGGTCCGAGATCCTCGATGTCTTCATCCGTGGCGGTGCGGGCGGCCCGTATCGTCAGGTGGGAGACTTCGTCTGGTCCAATGCGCGGCTGCCCTACACGCAGTCAGGACAATGGGGCTACCTCCGTGTGTTGCCTGCCGGTGACTCACGGATCCAACCGCTGGGAACTCAGGGAATGGGTGCCAAGCGTGCGGATGTGCAGCCAGAGCCTCACGCTATTCCGACTGCAATGAAGTAGTCGACAGCGGAATAGTGTAGGTCAAGACGGGGGAGCTGCACCTATGGTGTGGCTCCCCCGTTGCTTAAGCACTGTTGAGAGAGGGAGGCGGAATCCACTGTCTCGTCTCTCGAGACCCAGCTGCAGTACCAGAGGAGAGAGGCCGGAATGAAGATACTAAAGGCCATCATCGCCAGTGTGGCTGTTGTCTGCATCAGCAGTCCTGCTTATGCCTATGAAGAAGTGCCGGTTACGGACGGAGGAACCCTGTCGGGAACCGTCACACTCCAGGGTGACGTGCCGAAACCCAAGGGCTATAACCTGACGACCCTGCCCGATCAGATTTACTGTGGGCGCATTTCCGATGGAAGGGGATGGCGTCTGCTCCAGCCGTTCAACGTTGGGAAAAATGGAGAGTTTCGTCAGATGGTGGTTCATTTGGAAGACATCGAAAAGGGAAAGCCATTCGGTGGGTACACACCGCCGCGGATCGAAGCAGTCGATTGTCGGTTCATGCCGTTCGTCAATGTAGTGCGCGATCTCCACGACATCGTGGTGGTGAACATGGATCCCGCATTTCATGACATTCAGGCGTATGAAACATCCCAGCTCGGGCCGCGGGTGCTGTTCAACGTTCCGCTGCCGATCAGCAAACGCTATCCGAACGAAATCGGACTGAGCGACCATTTCCATAAACATTACGAGGGGATTCCAATGGTTCAGACGGTCAAGATGACGAAGGGCCGCCGTATCTTCACCATGCAGTGCGGGTTTCACGCCTACATGGAGAGTTGGGCGCTTGTCGTCGATCATCCCTACTATGCCATCACGGACGAGAATGGGAAGTTTGAAATCGGCGATATTCCGCCAGGGACCTATAAGGTCACCATCTGGCATCCCTACCTTCACGAGGCCTATGAGCAGGTGGTCACGGTGAAGCCGAAGGAAGCGGCAACCGCTGAGTTTAATGTGGCAGCTCCAACGGGACGTCTCTATGCCAATCAAATGGTGGAAAATGCTTTCGTGCGCTACACCATTACTGAAGATGTGCAGTCGCAGATCGTTCCGACGCTGGAAAAGCAGACGTACTAATAAGAGGCATGAGGCAACAGGCATGAAGCAAGGGGGGAGAATCTGTGAGAAGCGGTGTCAGGTAGTTCTGTTCTTGCTCGCCTGTTGCCTTTCGCCTCTCGCCTCTTGCCCAGAGGATGCGCACGCCGATCATTTGAGTCCCAAGCACGACCCCTGGGCGCAACCCTGGGAGTTGGAACGGTTGGCGTTGTTGGATGTTCCCGAGGGCATGGTCTCTGTGCCGGGAGGACCGTTCTTGATGGGCAGCGATCCCAAGGTGGATCGCGCGGCCGGTCCTCAGGAACAGCCGCAGCGGCCCGTCTCCCTCGATACCTTCGAAATCGACCGCTATGAAGTCACCAATGTCCACTATCTCCGATTCGTGCTGGCCACAGGCACGGCCTGGCCGCCGTTTTGGATGCAGGATCCGTTTCTTGAAAAGATGGCGTTGCATCCGGTCATCGGGGTGAGCTGGGAAGAAGCCAATGCCTATTGCCGGTGGGTGGGAAAACGACTTCCAACGGAAGCAGAATGGGAAAAGGCTGCGCGAGGTGAAGATGGGCGGGTCTTCCCCTGGGGGAACGAACCGGCCGGGTGGCTGAAAAGCAATATCGCGCATTCTGGTTCGAAGCGCGGGTTCAAATATCCGCCGCTGGCCAATGTAAACCGGTATGACAAGGGCGTCAGCCCCTATGGCGTCTATCAAATGGCCGGTAACGTCAGTGAGTGGGTGTCGGATTGGTTCGATCCTGAGTATTACCGGAGTAGTCTGCCGGACAATCCGATGGGGCCGGCTACCGGCGAACTCAAAGTATTCCGCGGTGGCTCCTGGAACGAAGACCCGGAGGTCGCCCGATCCGCCGGCCGTAATGGCGGTACGCTGGATCGCAAAAGTTATTTGACAGGATTGCGATGTGCGAAATCGGAAGCAGGCCCTCGGCCATCAACGATCAGGTACCAGCTTACGAAGACTCCGTAAGTTGCTGACGGCTAAATGCTGAGAGCTACAAAAATAAGGAGGCCGAATCGTGGAGACATCGAAGGTGGAGAAATTAGTGGCGGTCACTCGTGTGGTGAATGCGGTCATTGCGGTGGCGGCCTTGGTGATCGTGAATGTCGCCTGGGGGCTCGACACGCAGGACATTACGGTGGAGTGGACTGAGGCAGGTAAGAAGATCGCCGCAGAGCGTGTGGCCACCTGGAAAGCCAAGGATGACATGGTGCTCGTGCCGGCCGGTGAATTTGTGATGGGGAGCGACAAGAAGACGGACCGGCTGGCCTATCGGAGCGAGATCCCGCAGCGGCTGGTCTATCTGGACGCGTTCGAGATCGGCAAGTATGAAGTGACGGCGCTGGAGTATCTCAAGTTTGTGCTCGCGACGAACCGCCCACCTCAAGTGGATTGGCGGTACGATGGCGGGAATTTCCAGGAGGCGATGGCGAATCATCCCATCATGCACGTGTCCTGGTATGACGCCGATGCCTACTGCAAGTGGGCAGGGAAGCGGTTGCCGACGGAAGCAGAGTGGGAGAAAGCGGCACGCGGGGTGGACGGGCGGCTCTTTCCCTGGGGGAAAGAATATGCGGGGCCGACCAGGGCGAATTTTGGAAGGACAGGCCTTTCAGGCCCGGTGCGGGATCGTCCGGAACGGCTGCTGCTCTACCCACCGATTATTTCGGTAGATAAATACGACAATGCCGTGAGCCCCTACGGGCTGTATCAGACGATCGGGAACGTGGCCGAGTGGGTGTCCGATTGGTACGACCCGGAATATTACAAAACTGCGCCGGACCGGAGCCCCAAAGGTCCTGAGACCGGGACCCAGAAAGCCTTCCGGGGCGGTGGGTGGATGGACAGCACGACGACTATGCGCGTGGCGATGCGGAACGGGACCGATCCCAATACGAAGATCAACTGGATGGGCTTCCGCTGTGCGAAGGATGCGCAGGAAACGGCGGGCACGAAAGTGTCACAGCTTGCGCCGTAAAGGAAGGCAACCGTGAAGCGTTTTTTCACCGGGCTGATGTCTCGGGTCGGCGAGTGCAAGTCAGTCGTACAGTCGGAGGACAAGGAACGTCTTCCGGCGGTCGCCGAGGGAGGGGGACATGATGCAGGTCCTGAGAACGAGGGGGAGCATTGGAGTGTGGTCTGTCGCAGCTGCGATCGCCGTGGCGCTCGCTGTTTGTGGTGTATCGCCGGCTTCGGCTGAATAGACGACAAGATCAGGGAACAGAGTGTTCTTTTGTGGCGGCTTCGCGGCCCTGAACAGCGATCGTGGAGGCGAGTTGTTCACCGGCGGTCATAACGCCATCGGGGGTCGGCACAAACAATGACAATTCCGGCTGTTATGCCGGCGCGGGAACCGATCTCATGCTGACCAGAAACGTGTGGGGGATGCTGGGAAGAGTGGGGATTCTCGGCGAAGTCGGCGTTGAGTACAAGCGATGGAGCTCGAAAACCGTGGCGAATTCAGATACCACAGGAGTGATGAGGGTGAGCAACGGTGGTCTGAGCAAAGTGCAAATTAGGATGCTGACCGTGGATGTGGCTCAACAAGTAAAGTTCGGGCAGGGCACGGATTTTCAACCCTGGCTGATTCCTGTCTAGTTGGATTTTCACGTGATCAGTCCTCCCTCGAATAGGACCAACTATCCGGACATCGGTGTGCAATTCGGGGGCGGGGCGGAATATCGGACTTGAAAGGAGTTGTGGCTTGGCGTGTGTGGCCGATATCACTTGGCCTCAGGTGCGACGAATAACCTGAACAACTACCGCACGGTCGGCGCGTACGTCGGAGTCGGATTCTAAAGCGATGTCTCGGGTGCTATGTCGGGGTTGAATTCTGCGACGCCAGTTGGCAGAGGATAAAGAGCGGCGAGGGATGAGGAAGCCGGCATGAATCTCGTCGTCCACATTCCCTATCGGGCCGACGAAGAAAGCTCTCGGGCCTTGAGCCTGGCCAGACAGACTTCGAGCCTCACCATGGAATGGGTCGACGGCCAGAAGGTGGCGATAGCCATCTTCTACTCGCTGCTGACGGGCATCGACCTGGCGATCCAACTCATTGGTGAAGCGGTCCGACTTTCCAGGGCCTGGGCGAGCGTCAACTCCAAACGGATGTCTAGCTTGATCAAGCTGTGGCAACGGCTGGTCTGCTATCGAGATACCTTGGTTGTCTACGATTCGGCCTGCTATTGCCGGGAGAAGATCGCGCTCTACAATACGCTCGTCGGATGTGACGCGCATCGATGTCCGGTGCCCTGTCAGTTCCTCTGCACTCCCTGTAAGGATATGGCGCAGGAAGGGACGACGATCTATCCGGAGAAGCGCTTTGAGGTTGTGGCCACATTGGCGGAGATTGACTGGTGCCCGAGCCTGAAGCTGCCGGCTCAATCGGGGCTGAGCCGGACGCCACCCTTGAACCCCGGTCTTGCCACTACGTAGTGTGTGGTGAACCGATGGGGGTATCTCTTCTCATATGGCTCCATATTGTCGCGGCGGTCACCTGGATCGGCGGAACGATCTTCCTGTCGGTTGTGCTGGTGCCGGTGCTCAAATGTGAACCCTTTGCATCACAGAAGTCGTTGCTCTTCCGGACCATCGCCAGACGGTTCCGCGCGGTGGTCTGGGGCGCGATTACCGTTCTCCTCTTCACTGGCCCTCCGTTGCTGCATCAGCGGGGGATTCCGATCACCGACCCATCAGGATGGCCAGTGATCGTGGCGACCAAGCTAGGGCTCGTGACGATCCTTCTTCTCTTGACGCTGACCCACGATCTCATCCTCGGGCCTCGCGTCGGGAGGATCGTGCAACTTCCCCCGGAGAGCCGAACCAGCTTCGATCATGCCCTGGTTGCATGGTCTCCCCGGGTCGCTCGCTTCTCGCTTTTTCTCGGGCTGGTCATCCTGTTTGCTGCGGTCAAGCTTGTGCGGACGTAAGCCGCGGCGTTCCATGAGCGGATCAAATTCTCGCCGTTGCCTCCTTGGACCTGTAGCTATACGCTACAGTGGCAACCATGCTCACTGTAGCAGGACTCCCCCACATCTTTTTTTCAGCCATGCAATTTCGCTCGAAGCCCTCAATATTCCTGAAAGAATATCCAGGTATGAGGGTTCGGATATCAGGGTCTCTTCTTTGCAGTTCCACGGTGCGAGCTAACTGGATGGTCTGTGCAGTCCATTTCGCCGGCCGGTGCGTACATCATGCGAGTCGTCCTTCTTTCTGCTGTAGTCGTCCTGACTCTAACCGGAGTCGCTTCTCACCGTGCGACCGCGGCCGAATCAGTCCAAGCCCCCCCCGAGCTTCGTCTCAGCCTGCACGATGCCATTCAGGCGGCAATCGACAATAATGTCAACGTGCGGTTGTTGAGGGAACGGATCGCCGCGGCGCAATCGGCAGCGAACACGAGCTTGGGAGCCCTATTGCCGAATGTCTCGGGCTATGCGACAGGGCGCAATCAAACGGTCAATCTGGCCGCATTCGGTATTCCTCAAAACGCACTCAACGGCCTGGGATTGTCTGGAGGCGTGACGCAACCCTTCGATGTGTATGACGCGCGTGCCAGCCTCGTTCAGAATATTTTCAGCCTGAGCCTCATTCAGCGATGGCGCGCGGCTAGAACCGGCGTGGACGTGGCGAGTCTGGAGGCCGAAGTGACGAAGCGCGATGTCATGGCTACGACTGGACTGTTGTACATGGAAGCCATCCGGGCTGAGGCAGCCGTCAAAGCCCGTCAGGCCGACATCGAACTGAGTCAGCAGCTTCTGAAATTGGCTCAGGATAGAAAGAGAGCCGGCGTGGCGACAGGGCTTGATGTGACGCGGGAAGAAGTGCAGTTGGAGAATACCCGTCAACGACTGCTGGTGGCACAGAACGATCAGGAGAGCGCGAAGCTGAATGTCATTCGCGCCCTGGGTATCGATTTCGATGTGCGATTGACGTTGACCGATGAACTGACTTTGGTCGATGTGGCCCCTCAGTCTCCCACCGACGCACTCGTGGCTGCCCGCGAAAACCGCGCCGAACTGAAAGCGCAGATCACGCGCCAGAAGCTGGCGTCGCTTAGCCTCAGCTCCGTCACGAGCGAACGGGTCCCAGCCTTGTCCTTTAACGGCGACTACGGGTGGATCGGCCTGAAACCGGAGGATGCCTTCGCCACGCGCTCGGTCGGCCTCATGCTCTCGGTGCCGATTTTCGACGGAGGGCAGCGGGAGAGTAGGATTTCAGAGAACCGGAGTCGCGTGCGGCAGGAGTCGATCCGGATGAAGGATGTGTCCGATCAGATCACCCTAGAAGTCCGGAACGCCCTCCTCACGCTTGACTCGTCCACCCAGCAGGTCGCAGTTGCCGAGAAGGGAATTGAGCTGGCGATGAAGGAACTGACCTTTGCGCGAGATCGCTTTGCCGCCGGCCTCGCCACGAATATCGAGGTGACGAACGCGCAGACCTCGGTGGCACGGGCGCGCGACAATCTGATCGAAGCCTTATTTCGATTCAATGCTTCTCGAATCAATTTGGCTCGCGCAAAGGGAGAGTTGGAACAGATCTTTTGAGCGGAGTCATGCCTGGATTTGTCGCCACGCCATCATGAAGGTACCCCGCAGATATCTCCTCACTGCGGTTCTCATTATCCCGTTGGCCGTTGGCTCCTTCCTGTTGCTCGACCGGTTCGTCCGGAACCAGCGCCTGCCCGAGGGATTGATTCAAGCGAACGGACGGATCGAAGGCGATCATGTGACGGTGGCGAGCAAGTTCCCGGGACGCATTCAGCAGTTGCTGGTGCGGGAGGGGGCCACGGTGACGGTCGGCCAGGTGTTGATCCTCCTGGATGACAGGCAGGTACGCGCGCGGGCCGATCAGGCGAGACACGCATTCGAGGCGCATGAGGCGCAAGTGCAGGCCGCCCACATGACACTGGCCGTCCTCAATCTCGATGTGCCGTTGGCGATCGAACGAGCGGAGGCGCAGGTCGCCAAAGCCAAAGACGAAGTGGCGAAGGCCCTTTCTGTGGAAAAGGAGGCGCGCAGCGACGCGCAACGGTTCCGGGAGCTCGCGGCGAGAGATGAGGCCTCGATCCAGCAGCGGGACCAAGCGGCCATGAGATGGGAAGTCGCGCAGAAGGACATCGCCTCCTCCCGATCCGCGCTGACCCAAGCGGTTAAAGAACTTGCTCAGGCAGAGCTGGGATGGAAGCGGGTTCGCGCGAAAGAATCGGACGTGACCGCGCTCGAACGGCAGAGAGATCAAGCGGACGCGTTCCTCAACGAGGCCGAAAGCGTGCTCAAAGACTTGACGATCACGGCCCCCACGAGTGGAACCGTGACGACGAGGATGGTCGATGTGGGCGAAGTTGTCGCAGCGGGCACGCCGCTGCTGGAATTGGTCGATCTCGACCACCTGTATCTCAAGGTCTATGTGCCGGAAGTACAGATCGGCAAGATGCGGCTGGATCTGGCGGCCCGCATCTATACTGACGCCTTCCCCGGCCAGCCCTTCGACGCGACCGTGCGCTATATCGCCTCCAAGGCTGAATTCACCCCGAAAGAAGTTCAGACACCGGACGAACGGGTCAAGTTGATCTATGCGGTGAAGCTCTACTTGGCCGCCAACCCCGACCACCGTTTAACTCCGGGATTGCCCGCCGATGCGATCATCCGCTGGCGCGAGGATGTGGCGTGGGGGAAACCCAAATAGTAGCAACGACGCTCTCAGCATTCAGCCGTCAGCTGATTCCGAAGCTGATCGCTGAATGCTGACGGCTGAAAGCTTGTAGCGTCAGGTGCTCAATGGATGAAGAAGTCATAAGCCGAGAGTCTCCAATTGTTCGGGTGTCGCAATTCGTCAAGCGCTACAAGAAGCATGTGGCGGTGCAGGCGGTCGATCTGGCGGTGAGGCGAGGAGAGATGTACGGGCTGATCGGGCCGGACGGGGCAGGCAAGAGCAGTCTGATGAAGGCGATCGCCGGTGTGCTTTCCTATGAGGGAGGCGAGGTGGAGGTGTTCGGCATCACGGTGGATTCCGAACGAGCCGCGGAGCGTATTAAACACAAAATCGGATTCCTCCCACAAGGGCTGGGTCTCAATCTCTATCCGGATCTCTCGGTTGAAGAGAACATCGATTTCTTCGCTCGACTGCGGCTCGTTTCCGAAAAGGAGCTGGCCGAGCGCAAGGCCGGGTTGCTGGCGATGACGAGACTGGATCGCTTTCGTGACCGTCCGATGAAGAACCTCTCCGGCGGGATGAAACAGAAATTGGGATTGATCTGTACGCTGATTCATGAGCCGGAGCTGGCGATTCTGGATGAACCGACCACCGGCGTGGATCCTGTCTCGCGCCGTGACTTTTGGGCCATTCTGGCTGAATTGCAGCAGGAGCGCGGCGTGACGGTTCTGGTGTCGACTGCGTACATGGATGAGGCCTCGCGGTTTCACCGGTTGTCGTTTCTCTCAGGCGGCCAGGTGCTGACATCAGGAACCCCGGCGGAAGTCCAAGCGTTGGTCCCTGGTTCAATGGTGACCTTTGGAGCGACGCCGCAGCGGGAGGCGATTGCTCGGCTCAAGGCACAGTACAAGCAGGTCGAGGCCTTGGGTCCCCTGCTGCATGTCTTTACGGAAGAGACTGTTCCCGCCGCCGCGTTGCAGTCGATCACAGCGAGCCTGGGTGATATCAAACCCGTGCACCTTCGAGTGGATGAACCGGAGCTTGAAGACGTCTTCGTCGCGCTCTTGCTTCGGCAGGGAAAACAACCCATGACCTCCAAGGGGCCTCTCGTCACGCCCTCGTCGGCGGATCGTGGCCTGGCGATCGAAGCGAAGGGGCTCTACCGGGATTTCGGAACATTCCGTGCGGTGGATCAGGTCAGCTTTCAGGTCAAGTCAGGAGAAATTTTCGGCCTGCTCGGTGCCAATGGTGCGGGAAAGACGACCGTGATCAAGATGTTGAATGGCATCATGCCGCCGACCGGGGGGGAAGGATGGGTGGCAGGGGTGGATATGAAGACTGCGGGTGGGGCGATTAAGGAGCGCATCGGCTACATGTCCCAAGCCTTCTCGCTGTATCTGGATCTGACCGTAGCGGAAAACATCCGACTCTTCGCCGGGATCTACGGGCTTGATGCGAGAGCGACAGACCAGCGATTCAAGTGGATCGTGTCGATGGCCGGCTTGAAGGGATACGAGGCGAGTCTCACCGGCCGGTTGCCGATGGGAGTCCGCCAGCGATTGGCGCTCGGTTGCGCGCTCGTCCACCAACCGCGTGTGCTGTTTCTGGATGAACCGACGTCCGGGGTGGATCCGATCGGCCGCCGTCACTTTTGGGACATTCTCTCGCGGCTGGCGCGCGAGGAAGGGGTCGCGATTCTGATCACCACCCACTATATGAGCGAAGCCGAACATTGCGACAACCTCGCGCTGATGTATGCGGGGCGGATCGTGGCAGAAGGGTCTCCCGCAGAAATGAAGGACCAAGTTGAAAAAGAGGCGGGACAGCTGCTTGAGGTAGTGACGGATCAACCGGGCCCGGCCTTGCGGGGAGTGACGCGGGCGGGGTTTACCGGGGCCGCGCTCTTTGGAACGAAGATTCACTTGCTCTCGATCGAGCCTGGACAGGACGAAGCGCGGCTTCGCGCGGTTCTGTCGTCAGATGGCGTGCATGTCCTGGGCGTGTCCGCTCGTCCTCTCAGCCTTGAAGATGTGTTCGTCTATCGAGTCATGGCACTCGAGCGACAGGAACGAGCGACGGCGAAAGGAGCGGCAGCATGAATCTCCGCCGTGTCGCAGCCGTGGCCTCCAAAGAATGGCGAGAAACCGTCAGAGATCGGATGTTCTTGTCTCTTGCCTTTCTGATTCCAATCCTCTGGATGCTGGTGTTCGGTTATGGCATGGTCCTGGACGTGGAGAACATTCCCTATGCGGTGTTGGATCGGGACCAGAGTGCCCTCAGCCGCGATTATCTCTATCGGTTCCAGCAGTCACGGTATTTCGACTACAAGGGAATGCTGCAGACTGAGGGCGAGGCCGATGCGTTGTTGGCGGCGAGCAAGAGCCGCGCAGTGATTATCGTTCCGGAAAAGTTTCAAGAACGTCTCCTGGCCGGACAGCCGGTGGGCGTGCAGACACTGGTCGACGGCACCTTTCCGCTCCGGAGCGACATTACAAAAGGCTACATCATCGCCATCAATGCGGCCTTCAGTGAGGAGTTGGTCGTGGATTACGTGGCTCGCGTCAAAGGTTTGCCTCATGCTCGCGCCCGAGCCCTCGTTCAACCGGTCAAGCTGGAGGTGCGGTACCTCTACAATCAGGAGGTCAAGAGCGCCTGGACGATCGCGCCGGCGCTCGTGATGTTCGTCTTGACGTTGGCCCCTCCCTTGTTGACCGCGCTCGGAGTCGTCCGTGAAAAGGAGCGGGGCTCGATCTATAACATTTTTAGCTCCACTGTCACGCGGTTGGAGTTTCTCGTCGGGAAGCTGGCTCCTTACGTCGGTATCTCGGCGTTCAACATCCTGGTCCTGTGGGCCATGGCCGTCTATCTCTTCGGTGCGCCCTTCAAAGGCAATGGCCTGTTCTTCTATGCGACAGCGTTGCTCTTTGTCTTTATCACCACCGGTCAGGGATTGATCGTCAGTCTCTTGGTCGGCACTCAACAAGCGGCGGCGGTCATCACGGTTGTCCTGAGCGTCGTGCCGACGATCCTCTATGGCGGGCTGTTGGTGCCGGTCTCGGCCCTCGGGCCGGAGACGAAGGTGGTTGCGCATCTCTTTCCCGCGATGTACTTCACGAACATCGTGCACGGAACATTTCTGAAGGGGGTCGGGCTCGAGGTGTTGTGGCAGGACGTCTTGGTCCTCGTGGCTTACGCGACCGCACTCTTGAGCACCGGCTATTGGCTATTTCGCAAGAGGCCGGCCGTATGACGAGCACTGTCCACGCGCCAATGTTCCAGACAGTCTGGTGGCGTCGCCTCGTTGTGATGATCACGAAGGAACTGCGCCAGCTCTTTCGTGATAAGGCGCTCATCGGTTTCTTTTTCTGGGCCTTCATCATGGATGTCTATCTCGCCGGCAGTGGGACCAGTATGCAACTGGTGAACGCGGGAATGGTGGTCCATGACGCGGATCATAGTGTGGCGTCCCGCGAGCTGATCCATAGATTCCACTTGCCCTACTTTCGATTTGACGGTGAGGTCGCCCATCCGGATGAAGGTGTTCGACGGTTGGATTTCGGCGACGTGGTTGTGTTGCTGAACATCCCTCCGCGCTTTCAAGAGTCTCTGGCAAGCGGAGAAGCCACAGCCGTTCAAATGCAGGTGGCCGCCACCCATTCGCCTCAGGGCCTGTCGGCGGCCAGCTATGGGGCCAGAATCGTGGGAGAGTTCGGTCGCGAAGTGTCGGCCCGAGCGATGGGGATGGCGGCCAATGACAACCTCTCTCTGCCGATCGTCCGCAGCGACCATAGGATTTGGTACAACCCCAATCAGGACGAATCCTGGTTCATGTCGATATCCGAGGTTCTTACGATCACCACGATCTTCTCGGTCTTGCTGCCGGCGGCGGCATTGGTCAGGGAGCGAGAACGCGGGACGGTAGAGCAGTTGCTGGTGTCTCCGCTGACTCCGTTTCAGATCATGTTCCCGAAGGTCGTGGCGATGACGCTGGTCATTCTTGCCGGCACCGCCATGAGTCTGTTCGGGATCTTGCACGGGATCTTCAACGTCCCGATGAAGGGCAGTCTCTTGCTCTACTTTGTCATGATGACGCTGTACGTGTTCACCATGGCAGGTCTTGGGCTTGTCGCCGCAACGATCGCGACGAACCAGGCGCAGGTTAGTTTGATGACGATTCTGGTCATGGCCCCGATGATCACTTTGTCCGGAACCTGGACACCACCGGAAGCGATGCCGGTCTGGTTGCGCGATATGATGTTGCTCTCCCCGCTCCATCACTTTGTCACGATCAGTTACGGAATCCAGCTGAAAGGTGTGGGGCTCAACATTCTCTGGCCTTCTGTGTTGGCGATGCTGGCGTTGGGCAGCTCCTTGTTTGGTTTCGGCATCTGGCGGTTCCGGAGGCAATTTAACTAAGGGGACGGGGACCATTGCGACATGGTTGACCCACGCCAGTTCACGATGGCTGTTCCAAGCCGATACGGTGTCCGGCGCCGGCTTCACGTCGCTCGAAGAGCCGGGCGGGAATGTGAGCAAGAGCATCATGGGTGGATTAGAATGCTGCAGCCAGAAGGCCATGCATCGTTGCCGGACTGAGGGGAAATATTATTACGGGTTCAATCCCTATGGACAGTGTTTCAACCGGAAGATCGACAGCTTCGGATTGGGATTCTATCCGGCCTTCCAGGCTCGTGACATCGAGAGGACAACATCGCCATGCCGGTGAATAAAAAGATCTCCTTTTCGATCTGGTACGTCTTTCTCGCCATTTGGGCGGTTATTCTTGTGCACGACTTCATCCATGCCCTGCAGAAGCTTGAAGAGCTTCCGTACAGCGAGTTCAGGACGCTCGTGGCGGCCGACAAAGTGGAGGAGGTTACGGTCACTCATCAGACGCTGACCGGGAAACTGAAGCAGGAAGAGGGAGCTAAAGAGCAGAAGTCGTTTACGACGATTCGCGTCGAGGATCCGGATCTTGTCAAAGAGTTGAATGCCCATCACGTCAAGTTTACCGGTGTAATTGAGAGTACGTTCCTGAGGGACATCATCTCGTGGGTGCTGCCGGCGCTGGTCTTCGTCGGTATCTGGTTTTTCATCTTTCGGCGCTTAGGGCAGGGCCAAGGCGGGTTCATGACGGTGGGGCAGTCGAAGGCCAAGATCTACGGCGAGAAGGACACGAAGGTCACGTTCGAGGATGTGGCCGGCGTGGACGAGGCGAAGGAGGAACTGCGCGAGGTGATCGAGTTTCTGAAGACGCCGGAAAAGTTCACGCGTCTCGGAGGAAAGATTCCTAAAGGGATCTTACTCGTCGGCCCGCCCGGCACCGGCAAGACTCTCCTGGCTCGCGCCGTGGCCGGAGAGGCCGGGGTGACCTTTTTCAGCATCAGCGGGTCCGAGTTCGTGGAAATGTTCGTCGGGGTCGGGGCAGCCCGCGTGCGGGACCTGTTCGAGCAGGCGAAGGTCAAAGCACCCTGCATCATCTTCATCGATGAACTGGATGCGCTCGGGAAAGCCCGCGGGATGGGACCCATGGCGCATGAGGAGCGTGAGCAGACCTTGAACCAGTTGCTGGTTGAGATGGATGGCTTCGATCCCCGCATCGGCGTCATTCTCATGGCGGCGACCAATCGGCCTGAAATCCTGGATCCCGCACTGTTGCGGGCCGGGCGGTTCGATCGTCAAGTATTGGTCGACCGACCGGATAAGCTCGGCCGCCTGGCCATCTTGCGCGTCCATGCGAAGCAGGTGGCCCTGGGTTCCGATGCGGACCTGGAGGTGATCGCCGGGATGACCCCCGGTTTCTCGGGCGCCGATCTCGCCAATATCATCAACGAGGCAACGCTCTTGACGGTTCGTCGGGGCAAGGAGCAGGTCGGTCTTCCGGAATTGCAAGAAGCGGTGGAGCGGGTCGTCGCCGGGTTGGAGAAGAAGAACCGGGTGCTCAACAAGATGGAGAAAGAGCGAGTCGCCTACCATGAAGTGGGCCATGCATTGGTGGCCCTGTCGTTCCCGGGCGCAGACCCGATCCAGAAGATTTCGATCATCCCTCGCGGGATTGCCGCCTTGGGCTATACCCTTCAGCTCCCGACCGAGGATCGCTTCCTGATGACCAAGACGGAGCTGGAGAACAAGATCGCCGTCTTACTCGGAGGGCGGATTGCGGAAGAATTGACCTTCGGCGAGGCTTCTACGGGAGCGCAGAACGACCTGGTCAGGGCCACGGATATTGCCAAGAGCATGGTCAAATCCTACGGGATGAGCGACAAGGTAGGCACTGTCACGCTCGATCGTGAACGCCAGCCCCTCTTTATGCAGATCCAGGCACCTCAGGAGAAAGGCGACTACTCGGAGGAGACCGCCCGCGAGATCGACTGTGAAGTGCGCCGTATCATCGATGAGCAGTACGAGCGCGTGAAACGGCTGCTGGCGGAACGGAAAGCCTCGCTCCTCGAAGGGGCGAAGAAGTTGCTCGATCAAGAGGTGATCAGCGGGGCGGATCTCAAGGCCATTATGGAAAAATAAGAGCGCGATGCCCATGTCGGCGGCGGTGCAATTGGAACGGGCGAACATCACAATCGGTCACGACCAGATCGTGCATTGTACCGGTCCGTGGACGCTCCAGCACCTGCCGGATCTTGAACGGGCGTTGGCCAGCTTGTCGTGGCCCCGGTTGCGCGGGTTGATCTTCGACGCCGGCCACATCACAGCTATGGACACGGGGGGAGCCGTGGTGTTGCACCGAACGATGACCCAACTCCGCCGACAGGGACGACAGGTGTCGGTCGAAGGGTTGCGTGCTGAGTGTGCCGAGCTGCTTCGAACGGTGTCTGCCAATTGGGGTCGCATCGAGGCAATTCCGGCGACGAAACCGGGCTGGATGCAGCGGCTGAGTCGATTCACGGTGGGACGAGCCCGGGAAGCCGTGATGGCGCTGGGATTTATCGGCGAGAGTACGGTCGGTGTCTGGCGGTCGCTGAAGAGGCCGTCACTCATCCGTTGGCGGGCGCTGTTCAGAAGCCTTGAGCTGGACGGATTCAACGCGCTGCCCATCACGGGGTTACTCGCCTTCCTGATCGGGGTGGTGATCTCGTATCAGGGGGCGGAGCAGTTGCGGAAGTTCGGCACCAATATTTTCGTGGTGGATCTGGTCGGGATCTCGTTGTTGCGCGAGATCTCTCCGCTGATCGCCGCCATCTTAATCGCTGGTCGCTCCGGTTCGGCCTATGCGGCGGAGATCGGAACGATGAAGGTGACGGAGGAACTGGACGCAGTTCAAACGTTAGGCCTCTCGCCGATCCAGTTGCTCGTACTTCCCAGGGTATTTGCCTTGATGCTTGCCCTGCCGTTGCTCACGGTTTATGCGGATGGGTTGGGCGTGTTCGGTGGTATGTTGATCGCCTCGAATCAGCTCAGTGTCAGTTTCACCGAGTTTGTCTCGCGCTTTGAAGAAGCGGTGGCGCTGCGGCACTTCCTCATCGGCATCGGAAAGGCGCCCTTCTTCGCGATGATCATCGCGCTGGTGGGCTGTTATCAGGGATTTCAGATCCGAGGGGGTGTGGATGATGTGGGGCGGCACACCACCGCCAGCGTCGTGCAGAGTATCTTTTTGGTCATTGTGTTCGACGCATTGTGCAGCATTTTCTTGAGCTGGTGGCACCTGTAGATGGAATACGAGCATGAAGGTTGAGGCTAAGGCTGAGAAAGTTCCCGAGTTCCCTTGACCTCAACCTCAACCTTAGCCTGCGTGAAGGATAAGGCCCGATGCCGTTGGTAACTCAGACTGAGGCGCCGGTGATCGAAGTCAGCCATGTCTCGACCCGCTTTGGGACGACGGTTGTGCACAAGGATGTGAGTCTCACGATTCACCGGGGCGAGGTCTTCGCCATAGCCGGAGGGAACGGGTGCGGCAAGTCCACACTGATGCGGGAGATCCTCGGGTTGCAGACGCCCACTTCGGGCTCAACGCGGCTTTTCGGGATGGATGGCCGGTTGTTGCGCGATGTGCAACCGCCGGAAATCTATCGACGGTTCGGCGTGATGTTTCAGCAGGGCGCCTTATTCAGCTCGCTCACGTTGGCTGAGAATGTCGCGGTGCCGTTGAAGGAGCATACGAAGCTGAGCCCTGAAATCATTCATGACATCGTCGCACTGAAGATTGCCTCGGTGGGCTTGCCGGCTGACAGTGCCGTAAAGTATCCGAACGAACTCAGCGGGGGCATGAGGAGGCGAGCTGCCCTGGCGCGGGCCATCGTGATGGACCCCGAGTTGTTGTTCTTGGATGAACCGACCGCCGGTCTGGATCCGATCATCGCGGCAGGGTTCGATGAGTTGGTGCTGCAGTTGAAAGCGTTATTGGGATTGACGGTGGTAATGGTCACCCACGATCTCGATTCGCTCTGGCGAATTTCAGACCGTGTCGCGGTGCTGGCCAACGGAACGGTTTTGGGGATCGGCACCATGCAGGAATTATCGCGCTCGAACGATCCTCTGATTCGCGAATATTTCCACGGTCCGCGCGGCCGGGCGGCGGAAAGCCAGCACAGAGAGGGAACATGGAACCCAGGGTCAACTACGTCGTAGTCGGGGCCTTTGTCGCGGTTTTGGGGGCGGCGGTCCTGGCGGTCGTCCTCTGGCTGGGTAAGTTCGATTACCGCGGAGTCTATGACCGGTATTATGTCTACATGCAGGAGTCTGTCGCAGGGTTGAGTGTCGACTCTGCGGTGAAATACCGGGGGGTCGATGTCGGGATCGTGAAGGACATCGCGTTGAATCCGGAGAATCCTGAAGAGGTCCGGTTGACCCTCGATATTCTTCATGCCACCCCGGTTAAAACGGATACGGTGGCGTTGCTCGAAACGCAAGGGCTGACAGGACTTGCCAGAGTCAATCTGAACGGGGGCAGTCGAGAGGCGCCGACTCTGGAGGCGGCACCGGGTCAGAAGTATCCAGTCATCAAGGCCGGACCCTCGCTGCTCTTTCGTCTCGATATGGCAATTTCGCGCTTGCTCTCTGAGGAGGGACTCACCAAGCTGCTTGCCAACTTGAACATTCTCAGCCAGAACGCGACGGCTGTGGTCGACGAAGACAATCGGGCTTCGCTCAGGCAGATCCTGAAGGATCTCTCTGAACTGACGCAGACACTCGCCACGCGTAGCGAGGGAGTGGATAAGGGGGTGCGCAGTGCCTCGCAAGCGGCGGAGAATCTCGCGGCAATGACCGAGACGATGAACAAACAGATGCCCGCCTTGCTGGAGCGAGTCAATAAAAGCGCCGTGGCACTCCAAACCATGACCGAAGAATTGGCTCACACGGGAAGGGTTGTGAGGTCGGCCGTGCAGGAGAGCAGCCCGGACATTGAACAGTTCACCCGACAGACCTTGAGCGAGACCGGTGCGCTGGTGACTGAGCTCCGGGCACTCACGGGAACGTTGCAGCGAGTGGCGCGCCAACTGGAACAGGAGCCGAGTTCGCTCGTGCTGGGAACGAAGACTCCCCAACGAGGACCGGGAGAGTAGCCGATGAGGACGATGCAGGTACGGCTGTATAGGCTGATTGGAACCGGGATCGCCTCGCTGGTGCTGGCCGGCTGCCTGTCTCTTTCGCGTGAAGAGCGACCGATCCATACGTTCATCTTGAGCCTGGACAGTTCGGCAGGGGTGGCTTTTGCCACAGCAGGAAAACCAGGAGCCGGGACTCTCCTCGTGAACGTGCCGGTGGCACAGCCCGGGTTTGATACGCCGCGGATGGCCTATACGCAACGGCCCTATGAAGTGAGCTATTACGCGACCCATCAATGGGCGGATCCACCGGCCCGGATGTTGCCCCCCTTATTGGTTCAGGCCCTGGAACAGACGGGCTCTTGGCGAGCCGTTGTCCCGATGCCGACATCCGTGCGCGGCGACCATCGCGTGGATATCGACCAGTTGGAACTCTTACAGACCTTTCTGCAGAAGCCGAGTCAGGTGCGCGTCGCGCTGCGAATACAAATAATTAAGCTGCCTGAATATCTGGTACTCGGTACCCGCCTGTTTGAAGTGGTTGAAGAGGCATCGAATGACGATGCCTACGGGGGGGCGGTTGCGGCAAACCGGGCGGTCGATAGGCTCTTGAAGGATGCTGCCGGCTGGCTCAGCGGTTGTGTCTCCGGCGGCCAGGGGACCGGCTGTTCACGATGAAGCAATCGTTCAAGACCGGCTTCAGTTTCGGGTTGACGTCCGGGGTGATCACGACGCTCGGTCTCATGGTCGGACTGCACGCCGGGACCCATTCGCGGCTCGCGGTCATCGGCGGCATCGCGACCATTGCAGTTGCCGATGCGCTGTCCGATGCGCTGGGGATTCATATTGCGGAGGAGTCCAAAAATAACGGGAACGTGTCGGAGATCTGGGAATCGACCATTGCCACCTTTGCGGCCAAGTTCCTAATCGCGCTGACCTTTGCCGTGCCGGTGATACTGCTGCCCCTGGATCAGGCCATGACCGTGAGCGTGGGATGGGGCCTCACGTTGCTCGCGATGGTGAGCTATCTCTTGGCGCGGGCCCAGCAGATTCCGGCCTGGAAAGTCATCGCTGAGCATTTGGTCATTGGCGTCAGCGTGATTGCAATCACGCACTACATGGGCGACTGGATTCATTCGACGTTGAGTTAGCAGGATGCTGAAAAAATGGGCGGGGTGGCTGGGACGATCCCCGTGCTCGCGAAACGCGCGGCCTCCGAAGGCCCTCGTTGGACGCGCGCAGTAGGGATCATCCCACCCACCCGTCTTATGAGTGGTAGTTCGTTGCAGCCTTGCTTGGGACAAGGCGCGTCCAAGGGTGAAGAGGCTGTCTTGGCAGACTCGGGGCGGGTGGGTGAAATATCCGCCGGGGTTGGACGGGTGAGAAGGTCGCCTTTTTGAGCATCCTGCGGGAGTGCTTTCCTGTTGTGCCATACGTGCGGATCATCGGAGGAATCCTCGCGCGCCAACATAGTTTTTCCGCAGCCTGCAAGTTCATGGTGCAACGAACATGTCACTGAGGGGACCACTGATGGGGCAACCACCGCTCGTCGCGTACTTTTCCATGGAGATCGGCCTTGAGTCGGGGATGCCGACCTATTCGGGAGGGCTCGGGGTGCTCGCCGGCGACACGATACGCTCGGCCGCCGACCTCGAAGTGCCGATGGTGGCGGTATCCTTGCTGCACCGGCGAGGGTACTTTTTTCAGCGCCTGGATGCGCATGGTCAGCAAAGCGAGGAGTCTGTCGCTTGGCCGGTCAATGATTTCGCGGAACTGATCGACGAGCAGGCCACGGTCGACATCGAAGGTCGCACGGTCCATGTGAGGGCCTGGCGGTATCGGGTGAAGGGCGAATCCGGGTCTGTCGTTCCGGTGTATCTGCTCGACACCGATGTGAGCGAGAACCAGCCTTGGGATCGCACCCTCACCGATGTGCTTTACGGGGGCGACGACCATTATCGCTTATGTCAGGAGGTGGTGCTGGGGATCGGGGGACTCCGCCTGTTGCGGGCGCTCGGATACCGGGACATTCTCCGGTTCCATATGAATGAGGGGCATGCCGCCTTGCTCGTCCTCGCGCTCGCGGAAGAGAAGCTGGCGTCGCAAGGCCGGTCAGAATCCTTGTCGGCCGATCTCGTCGAAACCGTTCGTGAGCAGTGCGTGTTTACGACCCATACGCCCGTGCCGGCCGGTCACGATCAATTTACCGAGGAACTCGCTCGGCGGGTGTTGGGAGATCACCGGTGCGGACTGCTGAAGGCCTGCAGCATCGGGCAGACGTTGAATCTGACGCAACTGGCCCTGCGGGGTTCTCTATATATCAATGGAGTCGCGATGAAGCATGGGGAGGTTTCGCACAGCATGTTCCCCGGCTACCCGATCCATTCCATCACCAACGGAGTCCACGCAGTGACGTGGACTGCTCCGTCGTTCCAGAAGCTCTTCGATACCCATCTGCCGGACTGGCGGCGCGATCAACTCTCGCTTCGCTATGCAGTGGGCATTCCGGTCTCGGATGTCTGGGCGGCGCATGTGGAAGCGAAACGCACCTTAGTCGAACATGTGAACCGGGAATCGAACGCGGGATTCGATCGCGAGGTGTTGACGATAGGATTCGCCCGTCGGTTTGCGGCCTACAAGCGTGCCGGTCTGATCTTTCAGGATCTCGACCGGCTCAAGAAGATTGTCCGCGAGGCCGGGCCGATCCAGATCATCTTTGCCGGCAAGGCGCATCCGCGCGACCGCGACGGCAAGGACCTGATCGTGCGCATCCATGAGATGCGTGACGCGCTGCAGGGTGCGATCCCGGTGTCGTATCTGAGTAATTACGACATGGATGTGGCCAAGCTGCTCTGTGCCGGTGTCGATGTATGGCTCAATACACCGCTGCCGCCGATGGAGGCCTCAGGGACGAGCGGGATGAAGGCGGCGATGAACGGGGTCCCAAGCCTGAGCGTGCTCGACGGCTGGTGGATCGAGGGCCACCTCGAAGGTGTGACCGGCTGGTCGATCGGCGATCGGGTAGAGGCCTGCCTGGAGCCTCAGCCCGGGATGGATGATTGTCACGCAGCAGCACTCTATAGAAAACTGGAAGAGAAGGTCTTGCCCTCGTTCTATAAAGACCGCGAACGCTTTATCGAGATCATGCGGCACGCGATTGCATTAAACGGAGCATTTTTTAATACGCAGCGCATGGTCGCCCAATACCTCCACGATGCCTATCGATTGGGGCAGGCGTCTCTACAGCAGAATTTGGGGTCGGCGTGAGGCACTCACATCTACTGACTAGAGGGATACTGTGAGCCTGCGCGATTTCGGGCATCACTCTCGCGATTACATCCTGACCATCAATGGAGGGTCATCGAGCCTCAAGTGTTCGCTCTTCCAGGTCGGTCCTCCTCTCACTCGTGTTCTGTCCTGCCTGGTCGATCGAATCGGGTTTCCGGAGGGAACGCTGACCCTCACGGATGTGGCCGACGGAACCAGCGAGCGCAGGACGATCCAGGCCGCGCATCATAAAGACTGTGTCGATCCGGTCATCGTCTGGCTGGAACAGAAAGTCACACACATGGGCCTCGTGGCCATCGGGCACCGTGTGGTGCACGGGGGGCATCGGTATAGCCGACCACAGCGCATCACGTCGGACATCATGGATGAGCTGCATCGGCTGAGCCACTATGATCCGGAACATCTGCCTGCCGAGATCGAGCTGATCGAGGCCTGTGGCCGGCGGTATCCGATGCTCCCGCAAGTCGCCTGCTTCGACACCGCTTTTCACCGCGATATGCCGCTCGTCGCACGCCTCTTGCCGATCCCTAGACGGTACGAGGCCGCCGGCGTGCAGCGCTATGGGTTTCACGGCCTTTCCTATGCCTACTTGATGGAGGAACTCAGACGGATTGCGCCCCATGAGGCGCAGGGGCGTGTCATCCTGGCTCACCTGGGCAATGGGGCGAGCATGGCGGCGGTGCGCGGGGGCAAGGACATCGATACGAGCATGGGCTTTACGCCCACGGCTGGGTTGCCGATGAGCACTCGTTCAGGCGATCTCGATCCCGGCCTGCTGTCCTATTTGTCGAGAACGGAAGGCATGACCGTGGAGCAGTTTCATACGATGGTCAATCAGCAATCGGGGTTGCTCGGGCTGTCGGAGACCAGTTCCGACCTGCGCGATCTTTTGGCAAGCGAAAGCCACGATCCACGTGCGGCTGAAGCCGTGGCACTCTTCTGTTACCAGGCCAAGAAGTGGATCGGCTCATTTACCGCTGCCTTGGGCGGATTGGACACGCTCGTCTTCAGCGGCGGTATCGGTGAGAACTCGGCGGTCGTCCGAGCGCGCATCTGTGAGGGACTGGAATTCCTCGGCCTCGCGTTGGATGAGGCGCGCAACACCAAGAGCGCCGCTGTTATTTCGAAGGAGGGGAGCGGAGTCACTGTTCGCGTGATCCCTACGGATGAAGAGAGCGAGATTGCGAGGTCCGTCCATCACCTGCTGCATCAGAGCAGAAGCAATGATGTATAAGAGCTCGTCACGTAAGACACTTCGACTTTCCGGGAACGAGATCACCCGCAACGAGGAGCCCATGCGCCAGACCAAGAAGAAACCGCTGAGTTCAGACCTGCTCAGAAACGTACACGCCTATTGGCGAGCCGCGAATTATCTGTCCGTCGGTCAGATATATCTCTACGACAATCCCTTGCTGAAGGAACCGCTGACGCTCGCCCACATCAAGCCGCGCTTGCTCGGCCACTGGGGTACGACGCCGGGGCTGAACTTCGTCTATGTCCATCTGAACCGTGTCATTAAAGAATACGATTTGAACGTCATGTATCTCACCGGGCCTGGCCACGGCGGGCCTGGACTCGTGGCGAACGCGTATCTCGAAGGCACCTACAGCGAGGTCTACCCGAATGTCTCGCAAGACGAACAGGGCATGAAGCGGCTGTTCACGCAATTCTCCTTTCCCGGCGGCATCCCGAGTCATGTCGCACCGGAGACACCGGGGTCTATTCACGAGGGTGGCGAGTTGGGTTACTCGCTGTCACATGCGTTCGGTGCGGCGTTCGATAATCCGGACCTGCTCGTCGCCTGCGTCGTGGGCGATGGTGAAGCGGAAACAGGCCCGTTGGCGACCAGTTGGCATTCGAACAAGTTTCTGAACCCTGTGCGGGACGGCGCCGTGCTGCCGATCCTGCATCTGAACGGGTATAAGATCGCCGGCCCTACTGTCCTGGCACGGATTCCACACGATGAATTGGAATCGCTGTTCATCGGGTACGGGTACAAGCCGCATATTGTCGGGGGTGATAATCCCGCCACGATGCATCAATTGATGGCCGCCACGCTCGACGCGGTCGTGGCTGACATCAAGAAAATCCAGCGCGATGCGCGGACCAAAGAATCGAAGAAGCGTCCCCGCTGGCCGATGATTATTCTGCGCTCGCCGAAGGGCTGGACGGGGCCGAAGGAAGTGGATGGGAAACGGACTGAAGGAACATTCCGTTCGCACCAGGTGCCGATGGGTGACATGAGTCATCCGGGCCACGTGAAGCTGTTGGAAAAGTGGATGAAGAGCTATCGGCCACAGGAATTGTTTGACCGGACTGGTCGGTTCCTTCCTGAACTCGCCGATCTGGCGCCGACAGGCGAGCGCCGCATGAGCGCTAATCCGCACGCCAACGGCGGCCTCTTGCTGCGTGACCTGCGCCTGCCGGATTTCCGTGAGTATGCATTGAAAGTAAAGAAGCCCGGCGCGGTGGACGGCGAAGCCACACGCGTCCAAGGCGAGTTTATCCGCGACGTGGTCAAATGTAACTCCAATAACTTCCGCGTGTTCAGTCCGGACGAGACAGCCTCGAACCGCTGGGGCGCTCTGTTCGAGGTGACGAACCGATGCTCGACCGCAGAGATCATTCCCGGCGACGACCATGTGGCGCCGGGCGGCCGCGTGATGGAGATGTTGAGCGAGCATCAGTGCGAAGGCTGGCTCGAAGGCTATCTCTTGACGGGTCGCCACGGAATGTTCTCCTGCTATGAAGCCTTTATCCATATCGTCGACTCGATGTTCAACCAGCACGCCAAGTGGCTCAAAGTGTCGAATCAGATTCCCTGGCGGCGGCCGATAGCTTCCTTGAATTACTTGTTGTCGTCGCATGTGTGGCGGCAGGATCACAACGGTTTCAGCCACCAGGACCCGGGGTTCATCGACCATGTGGTAAACAAGAAAGCCGAGGTCATCCGGGTCTATCTCCCCCCCGACGCGAACACCCTGTTGTCCGTCACCGATCATTGCCTGCGCAGCCGCAACTACGTGAACGTGATCGTCGCCGGCAAGCAACCTGCGCCCCAGTGGTTGAACATGGACGCCGCGATCAAACACTGCACCGCCGGCCTTGGCATCTGGCCATGGGCCAGTAACGACCGGGGTGGTGAGCCTGATGTCGTGATGGCTTGCTGTGGCGACGTACCCACGCTGGAGACACTGGCCGCCGTCGAGTTGCTCAGGAAATTTTTCCCTGGCGTGAAGGTCCGGGTGATTAATGTGGTGGACTTGATGAAGCTCCAGCCCCAGCGTGAGCACCCTCACGGTCTGAGTGACAAGGATTTTGACAGTCTCTTCACGACCGACAAACCGATCATCTTTGCGTTTCATGGCTATCCCTGGCTTATTCATCGGCTGACCTACCGCCGGACGAATCACAAGAATTTGCATGTGCGCGGGTATAAGGAGGAAGGTACGACCACCACGCCGTTCGACATGACGGTGATGAATGATCTCGACCGGTTCCACCTGGTCGGTGATGTGATCGACCGCCTGCCCCAGTTGGGGTCCCGCGCTGCCTACACCAAGCAAGCTCTCGGTGAGAAACTTATAGAGCATAAGCAATATATCTCGGAGCTTGGAGATGATCTGCCGGAGATCCGCAACTGGCGATGGAGCGGGAAAGGATGAGTGTTGCATGGTGTTGTGCAAAGGAATGGGCATTTCCAGGGAGGTCAAAGACCTATGACGGCTCCAGGCGAACCAGGCCTTGACTCAACGTACGAGCATCTCATCACCCTCTGGACGTCAGGGGTCCGGGACTATCACACGATGCTGTCCGACTACCTCACGGCCAACTCCATTTTTGTCGCGGTGATCGGGCTGATCCTGTCGCAAGCGTCCCTGGCATTGTCCTTCACGGTGTTGATTGTGCTCCTCTGCGTGTTCGGGATTCTGCTGTGCGTCCAAATGGCGATCGTCCTCGGTCGCTTGTCAGGTCAGAATGCTCTGTGGGAGTGGCGATTGAGGGGTATCGAGCAAGATCCTCAGTGGCATGAAGAGAAGCTGATGACAAATCTTCACCGGCTGCATGAGATTCGGCAGCCGATCGCGGATCGACGGAACGAGCCCCCGGTGTTTGAGCCGAACTGGGCCTTCCGCCAGCACCGTCAGTGGTGGGCCCATCGCGCCATCAGCTTTCCCTGGTTTTTCGGAATCGTGTACGCCGTGCTTCTTGTGTGGAGCGTGACGAAGTTGCTGAATGCCTGAGCCATACGTTGCTCCGAGAGGATCTCGTTTACGATGTCTGATACGTGGAGTTTTTGGAGTAGCCCAACGGCCCAGGCCCTTCAGCAGCTCGAGACGGTCCCTCAGGGACTCTCCGGCGATGAGGCGCGACGGCGCCATCTGCGCGATGCGCATCTTCTCTTGAAACCGAAGAGCCGGCTCTCTACCTACGAGCTGCTGTTTCGGCAATTCACCAGCCCGATCATCCTCATCCTTCTGGTCGCCGCGGGGCTGGCCTTCTTCCTGGCGGATCGGACCGACACGGCGATCATCCTCATGATCGTGCTCGCCAGCGGCCTGCTCGGGTTCTGGCAGGAACGGAGCGCGAACCAAGCGGTGGCCAGCCTGCTCGCGATCGTGCAGATCAAAGCCGATGTGTGGCGCGACGGAAGTCAGGTCGCAGTGCCGGTTGAGGAGGTCGTGCCGGGCGATGTCGTCCTGCTCAGAGCGGGCGACACGGTTCCCGGCGATTGTCTCCTGCTTGAATCCAAAGATCTGTTCGTGGACGAGGCGACGCTCACGGGCGAGACCTATCCGGTCGAGAAAATCTGCGGCGTCCTGCCGGCCGACATTCCCTTGGGCCGACGGGCGAATAGTCTCTTTCTCGGGACCCATGTCGTCAGCGGAAACAGCACGGCGGTCGTGGTGCACATCGGGTCGGACACGGAATTTGGAAAGGTCTCGGGCCGGTTACGACTCCGGCCGCCCGAGACGGATTTCGAGCGAGGCATCAGACAATTCGGCTATCTGCTTCTGGAAGTGACCGTCGTGTTGGTCGTCGCCATCTTTGCGGTCAATGTGTACCTGGCGAGGCCCGTGCTCGAAGCCTTCCTGTTCTCTCTCGCCCTCGCGGTCGGCCTCACCCCGCAGCTACTGCCGGCCATCATCAGCATCAATTTGGCCCATGGGGCCAAGCGCATGGCCCGGCAGAAAGTAATTGTGAAACGATTGGCCTCGATCGAAAACTTCGGGAGCATGACCGTCTTCTGCTCGGACAAGACAGGGACACTGACCGAAGGGCTCGCCCGGCTGAAGGCCGCTTGCGATATCGCAGGGAATACGAGCGAACGGGTGCTCTTGCACGGCGCGCTCAATGCGAGTTTCGAAACCGGGTTTCATAACCCGATCGACGAAGCCATTCGTGTCGCCCGCTCGTTCGATCTGTCCCCCTATCGGAAATTGGATGAGGAGCCTTACGATTTCGTCCGCAAACGGTTGTCCGTGTTAGTCGCGACGCCGACCGCGCATCTCTTGGTCACCAAGGGAGCCCTGGCGAATGTGCTGGCGGTCTGTTCAACCGCTGAGGCTGCGGACGGCGCCTTGGTCGAATTGGGTGCCGTGCGGGATACCATCCAATCGCAGATGGAGAAGTGGGCCGGCCAGGGATGGCGGGTGCTCGGGCTTGCCTCGCGCGAAATGGGAGCACGAGAGGGCATCACCAAGGACGATGAGGCGGACATGACGTTCTTGGGATTTCTGGTGTTCGAAGATCCCATCAAGACCGATGTCCTGAAGACGATCGGTCGTCTCAGGGGACTGGGCGTCACCTTGAAGATCGTGACCGGCGACAATCGTCTCGTCGCCGCCTACGTCGGACAGGCGATAGGCTTGTCGAATGGTAAACTGTTGACCGGCGTGGATTTGCGGCAGATGAGCGACGAAGCTCTGGTGTCGCGCGTGAATGACATCCATGTATTTGCCGAGGTCGAGCCAAATCAGAAAGAACGGATCATCCTGGCGTTGAAAAAGGCGGGCCATGTCGTAGGCTACGGGGGCGACGGCATCAATGATGCCTCGGCATTGCACGCGGCGGACGTCGGCGTGTCCGTCGAAAGTGCGGTGGACGTGGCGAAAGAGGCGGCGGATATTGTGTTGCTGGAAAAGGATCTTGGCATCCTTGTCGAAGGAGTCCAGGAAGGGCGGCGGACGTTCGCCAACACGTTGAAGTATGTCTTTATGGCGACCAGCGCCAACTTCGGCAACATGTTCAGCATGGCGGGGGCGTCGCTCTTTCTGTCCTTTCTGCCCCTGCTGCCCAAACAGATACTATTGACGAATCTTCTGACCGACGTGCCGGAAATGACCATTGCCGGTGATCGCGTGGATGAGGAGCTGATCGATCGGCCCAGGCGGTGGAACATCGCCTTCATCAGAAAGTTCATGCTCACGTTCGGTTTGGTGAGTTCCATCTTCGATTATCTGACGTTCGGCGTGCTGCTCTTGTTCCTCCAGGCCGGCGTCGAGCAATTCAGAACCGGGTGGTTTGTGGAGTCGGTGATTTCCGCCTCGGTCATCGTCCTGGTCGTTCGGAGTCGACGGCCGTTCACTCGGAGCCGGCCGAGCCGTGGCCTGCTGCTTGCAACGCTCGGGGTCGTAGGACTGACATTGCTGTTGCCCTATACGCCGCTGCGCGGGCCGCTGGGGTTCGTGCCCTTGCCGCCGCTGTTTCTGGCGGCCTTGCTCTGCATCGTTGTCGGGTATGTCGTTGCGGCCGAGGTGGCGAAGAAAGTGTTTTACCGGCGTGTCCTCTATTGACGAGGGGCGGCGCTGCTGCTGCCCTTCGATGGTCAGCTGGTCTGTGATTACACACGGGAGGATCACGATGAAGACGCGCATAGTGCTCATGACCCTATGTCTTGGTGCCGGTTTGTGGGTGGGCTGTCACCCGGTTCCACAGGTAGCTGACGCCCCACAAGTGGCTGAGGTTCCCAAACCAGGCCAGCTGACCTTTGAAAAACACTGTGCCTCCTGTCATGGTCCAACCGGAAAGGGCGATGGCTATAGGATGTTCAATCCGCCGGTTGCGGATCTCACGTCGGCGAAGGTCTATACGCAACTCGCTCCCCAGCTTATTCGCACGGTGCATGAGGGGCGGGCGAATACTGCGATGGGAACATGGGAGAACGTCCTGTCCGATCAGGATATCGAGGATGTGATCGCCTATCTTCGCAGCCTGAGGAAGGACAGCGATCCACGGTAGCCTCTTGATATTGCAGACGATTGGTCGAGAACATGACTGTCAGAATAGGGGCTGAGCGACCGGTGAATCCTTTCCTGCTCTCGTCGATCATACAGGTAGAGTAAACCAGGAGGTGATTCATGAAACTCAATGAATGGTTGCGGCTGATTGCGGGGCTTTTTGTCCTGCTGGCGATTGTGCTTGGGGCCACCGTCCATCCCTATTGGAATTATTTCGCGGTGTTTGTGGCGGTGAATCAAATCCAGTCCGCCTTCACCGGTTGGTGTCCGATGATGGCTTTTTTGCGGAGGTTGGGCGTGCAGGAGTAAGTGGTGCGCGGTGGGAAAACGGAATATGGCAAATGAATGTCGTGACTAGACAGGGAGAGGGCTTGCTCATGCGCCGGCTTGTGCTCGCCATGGCGATGGCGGCTTTTCTCACTGCCTGCAATTCTCGGGAGGAGCCTGTCCAACCGGCGCGGACCTCGACACCCATTGCCTCGATTCAGGCTGTGGTGACAGAGGTGCAGACGGTTCAGGTTCCGCTGCGCGTCGAAGTGACGGGCCAGATCACAGCCGTGGCGCAGGCGACCTTGTCGAGCCACGTCCAATCCACGGTGGAGGAGTTGCGGGTGCGGGAGGGTACGGCCGTGAAGAAGGGCCAGACATTGGTCGTCCTCGACAGCCGTGATCTTCGTGCGGAACTCGCCCGCGCACAAGCAGAGGCTGAGAATGCCCGCGCGCATCTCGCTCGAATGAAGCAACTGTACGGCAAGGATGCGGTGTCGACTCAGGAGAAGGAGAATGCCGATCGCACGTTCAAGGTGGCCGAGGCCAGTCGACGGGCCGCCCTCACGAAGGTGAGTCATACCATTGTCACGGCCCCATTCGACGGGGTCATCACGGAGAAGAAGATCGAGGTCGGCGAGATTGCATCCCCGGGACAACCGCTCCTCAAAATGGAAGATCCGCAACGATTACGCCTGGAGGCGACTGTAGCGGAAGGAGACCTCCAAGCGCTTTCGCGTGGCGAGACGATCCCGGTGGTGGTCGATGCGCTCGGTCCCAAGCCTCTGTCCGGCACCGTGGCGCAAATCCTTCCAACGGGAGACCCCGCGACCCATACGTTCCTGGTCAAAGTGGAGCTATCCCCGACGCCCGGGCTCAAAACCGGGATGTTCGGGCGCATGTTGGTGGAGAAGGGAACCGGTCAGACGCTGGTCGTGCCGCGGTCTGCCGTGATTGAGCGAGGTGAACTCACGGGGTTGTATGTTGTCGGCCCCGATTCGTCGGCCCGCCTTCGCTGGGTCAAGCTGGGCCGTAGGCTCGGTGAGTCGACCGAGATCCTGTCAGGAGTGACCGCCGGAGAACGGCTGCTCGCGGACGCCAGTACAGGCATCGAGGGTGCCCGGATCGAAAACGTGCCGCGGTAACGTGCTTCGCCGCTCGAGGTGAGAAGAAACCAGGCGACAGGAAGGCTGCTTCCCTCGTCACAGCCCACGCTTCACGAGCAACCTCATGTCGACTCACGTCGGTCTCTCAGGTCGTCTTGCCGGTCTGTTCATCGGGAGTAAGCTCACGCCCCTCATCCTGCTGGGGGCGTTGTTGCTCGGGCTGTTTGCCGTCGTCGTCACGCCGCGGGAAGAAGAGCCGCAAATCGTTGTGCCGATGGCCGACGTCTTCCTGTCGTTCCCCGGTGCCTCCGCGAAGGTCGTCGAAGAACAACTCACCAAACCCTTCGAGCGCAAGCTCTCCGAGATTCGAGGGGTCGAATACGTCTATTCGATCTCGCGACCCAGCGGCGTCCTGATCATCGTGCGGTTCTATGTCGGTGAACCGATGGAGCAGAGCCTCGTCGATCTGTACGACAAGCTCATGTCCAACCAGGATCTGTTCCCGCCGGGCGCCGGGACCTTTCTCGTGAAGCCGCGGGACATCAACGATGTGCCCATCGTCACGGTGACGCTCTCCAGCGACCGATACGGCGATGCCCAACTCCAGCAACTGGCGGAACATGTGCTCGAGGAGGTGAAGAAGGTTCCGGGGACGTCTGGTGGGTTCTTTGTCGGGGGACGCCAGCGTGAACTGCGTATTCAGATTGACCCGGCCCGTATGCGTGCCTACGGAGTGACGCCTCTCGATATGGCCGGAGTGATCAGGGGCGAGAACCTGGCGCTGCCGGCCGGCCGCTTCCAAAGTCAAAACCTCGAATATGTGTTGGAGACAGGCCGCTTCATTCGCTCGCGCGAAGATCTCGAAGCGCTCGTGGTCGGCGTCCGTGATGGCCGGCCGATCTATCTTCGTCAGGTCGCCGATGTAATCGATGGTCCCTCCGACGTCACGCGGTACGTGTGGTTCGGCCTGGGCGCAGGGGGGGGCAGTGATCGGTTAAGGGTAAGGGGTGAGGAGAAGATCCCCGAGGCTGCGCCTGACGCCTCACGCCTGACGCCTCACGAGTCTCCTGCCGTGACCGTGGCAGTCGCCAAGCAGCGAGGCCTGAATGCCGTTACTGTCACCCGCGAGGTGCTCCGTACCGTCGATGAGATGAAAGGCAGGATCATCCCGACAGACGTGCGCGTCTCAATCACGCGCGATTACGGCGAGACGGCTGATGAAAAGGCGAACGAACTACTCTGGCATCTGTTGATCGCGGTGGCGGCAGTGGTGCTGTTTCTCGGGCTGACCCTGGGCGTGCGGCCGGCGATGGTCGTGTCGCTGGCGATTCCCGTGACGCTTTCCCTCACGCTCTTTACCTCCATGCTGATCGGGTACACCATCAACCGGGTCACGCTTTTCGCCCTGATATTTTCGATCGGCATATTAGTCGATGACGCCATCGTCGTGGTGGAGAACACCTATCGGCACCTCACCCTTCGTCGTCTTCCCCATCGCGAGGCCTCCATTTATGCCGTGGACGAAGTGGGGAATCCCACGATCCTGGCGACCTTCACGGTGATCGCGGCCTTACTGCCGATGGCCTTTATCTCGGGCCTGATGGGGCCCTATATGCGCCCGATACCGGTAAACGCTTCGATCGCCATGTTCTTTTCATTGCTGGTCGCTTTCGTGGTCATTCCCTGGTTCTGCCAGACTTGTTACCGCGAGGGTGCGGTGATGAAGGGGATGGAGCATGACGATGCGGTAGAGGGCTGGACCTATCGGTTCTATCAACGGGTCCTCACGCCGCTGCTCAATCATCCCTGGCTGGCCTATACGTTCCTGGGCGGGGTGGTGCTGCTGCTGTTCGCGTCAGTGGCGTTGTTTTATACGAGGAGTGTGACGGTCAAAATGCTGCCGTTCGACAATAAGAGTGAATTGCAGTTAGTCGTCGATATGCCGGAAGGGACCACGTTGGAAGAAACGGCGCGGGTGACGAAGGCTCTGACCCAATATGTCCGCACGGTTCCCGAAGTCCGCGACTACCAGGCCTATGTCGGGACGGCTTCGCCCTTCAATTTCAACGGACTGGTACGGCATTACTTTCTCCGCGAGGGAAGCCATCAAGCCGATGTTCAGATCAACCTGGTGGCCAAGGATCAGCGGTCTACGCAGAGCCACGAGATCGCCCGTCTGGTTCGGCCGGCTGTGCAGGAGATCGGGCGTCAGTTTGGGGCGAACGTCAAGGTGGTGGAAGTTCCTCCGGGACCTCCTGTGCAATCGGTGCTGGTGGCGGAAGTCTATGGACCGGACTATGATCGGCAACGGACCGTGGCCAAGGAACTCCGGGCCATGTTCGAGGCCACCCCCGGGGTGGTGGATGTGGACGATTTCACGGAGCATGATCAGATCAAGTATGTCTTTACCGTCGATCATGCGAAGGCGGCGCTGGCGGGGGTCCCCTCGGAAGACATCGTGAGGACGTTGCGCATGGCGCTTGGCGGGGACAAGATCGGTCTGGTGCATATTCCCAAAGAGAAAAGTCCGGTCCAGATCGTTATGCGGCTGCCGCAGGCGGAGCGCACCGGATTAGAGCACTTCGGCGAAATTGCCGTGCGGCGGCCGACCGGTGAAATGGTGCAGTTGTCGGAACTCTTACGGTTGGAACAGACGATCGAAGAGAAAGCCATTTACCACAAGAACCAGAAACCTGTGGTCTATGTCGTCGGCGATGTCGGCGGGGCCGGTGCTGAGAAAGCGGAGAGTCCCGTGTACGGGGTGCTCGGTATCGGTGATCGGCTGAAGGCCTATCGACCGCCGGAAGGCTATGAGATTGAGCAGCACTACGCGAGGGCGCCCTGGTCCGAGAGCCGCTTGGCGGTAAAGTGGGACGGGGAATGGCAGATCACCTACGAGACCTTCCGGGATATGGGGATCGCCTTTAGCATCGCGATGCTGCTGATCTACCTCTTGATCGTCGGCGAGTTTCAGTCGTTTCTCACGCCGCTCATCATCATGGCGCCCATTCCATTGACGTTGATCGGCATCGTCCCGGGACATTGGGTCACCGGCTCGTATTTTACCGCCACGTCGATGATCGGGTTCATTGCCCTGGCGGGCATTATCGTGCGCAATTCGATTCTACTGGTGGATTTCATCGAGTTGCAACGACGCGAGGGCCGGCCGTTGCAGGAAGCGGTGATCCGGGCCGGGGCCATCCGCACGCGCCCGATTCTCTTGACCGCGGCGGCACTGATGGTCGGGGCCTTCGTCATCATTCTCGACCCGATCTTCCAGGGGCTCGCGGTGTCGCTGCTGTTCGGAGTCGGCGCCTCGACCCTGCTGACGTTGGTCGTAATTCCGGTTCTGTATGTCAGTCTGATGAAACGGTCGCGTCCTCCCGGGCCGACAGAGGGGGACGACCAGAAGGAGGCGGCTCTGGAAGCGACGAGCGAGCTATCCGGAGTAAACTGAGGTTATCTTTCAAGGAGCGATGATCATGTCTCGATTTGCCACGGCCATGGGTCTCGTCGGATGGATGACGTGCGCCTGTCTCGTCGTTGGCGTCGCACAGGTGCAGAGCGCAGAAGAACCGGTGGCCGGGAGCAAGACCCATCGCGTGGTCATACACCTGAATTCCGGAGATGAGAAGGTGCAGAAGGGAGCGCTCAACAACATCAAGCATCTCTATGAAGCCTTGGGAGCCGAAGGGTTGAACGTTGAACTCGTCGCTCATGGAGCCGGACTGTCGCTGTTCACCAAACAGGATACGAAGCTGGCCGAAGAGCTGGCGAGGCTGAAGGCCTCATATGGGGTCGAGTACACCGCCTGTTCGAACACGATGAAGGTTCAGGGTCTCACGCGGGACGATTTGATCGATCAGGTGGACCTCACGATGCCGGCCATGGTCCGCCTAATGGAATTGCAAGAGCAGGGATGGGCCTATATCAAGCCGTAAGGACTGTGCAGAGTATCGGCTCGCAATTCAGCCGGAATGGAGCGAGGGGAGTATCGTGATAGGATCGGAGCTCCTGCTGCGTTGTCTTGAAAATGAGGGAGTGCAGTGGATCTTCGGTGTCCCCGGAGAGGAGACGCTGGACGTCTTGAATTCGCTCGTGGATTCGCAGATCCGATTCATTGCCGCCCGGCATGAGCAAGGCGCGGCCTTTATGGCCGATGTCCATGGGCGGCTGACAGGAAAGGCCGGGGTCTGTCTCTCCACCTTGGGGCCCGGCGCAACCAATTTGCTCACCGGCGTGGCAGACGCGTATCTGGATCGCGCCCCGCTGGTTGCGATCACGGGACAAGCCTCGCTGGATCGGATGCACAAAGAATCGCATCAGTTCATCGACGTCTTGTCCATGTTCAAGCCGGTCACGAAATGGAACGCCGAGATCTTTCACCCCCGGACCATGGCCGAGACGGTGCGCAAAGCGTTCAAGGTCGCGCAGACCGAAAAGCCAGGCTCGACTCATCTGGAGCTGCCGGAGGACGTCGCGGCGGAAACGGTAAGTGATCGTGAGGTGGAAGGACCGTTGCGCGTGCAGGCGCCGTTCCTGCCGGAGCCGCTGACGCGCCAAGTGAGCCGGGCCGTCGAGGTCTTGGCCAAGGCACGACGGCCGATCCTCCTGGTCGGCAACGGGGTGATCAGGGGACAGGCGCATGAGGCGGTTCGGCGGTTCGCCCGACAGGTGAATGTGCCGGTGGTCCACACGTTCATGAGCAAGGGTGTCGTCCCGGACAGCGATCCGCTGTCTCTCTATACGATTGGATTGCAGATGCGGGATCATCCGGCTGTGGTGATCGAGCAGAGCGATGCCGTTGTGGCGGTGGGGTATGATTTTGTGGAGTACGCCCCCTGCTTGTGGAATCCGAACCGCGACAAGCATATCGTGCATGTGGATGTGTCCCCTGCCGAAGTGGATGCGCACTATATTGTGGATGTCGGCGTATTGGGAGATATCGCCTTGTCCCTCGATCAGATCGGCGGGCAACTTGCTCCCTTCGGTCCCGCCTGGGCCGAAGAGAGCCGCCGGCTGGTGCAGACCGCCTACGAAAGGGAGTGGGCGCAGCCACCCGGATGGCCCCTGCGACCTCAGCAGATCATTCACGATCTGCGACAGGCTCTGGCACCGGACGATCTGGTCGTCTGCGACGTGGGCGCGCATAAGTTATGGATGGCCCGGATGTTTCCCTGCGAGGCGCCGAACACCTGCATCATTTCGAACGGGTTTGCGTCGATGGGCATGGCGTTGCCCGGGGCCGTTGCGGCCAAGCTGCTGTTTCCCGAGCGGCGCGTCGTGGCTGTGGCCGGGGACGGCGGGTTTCTGATGAATGTCCAGGAACTGGAGACCGCCGTGCGGCTGCGCCTATCACTCGTCGTGCTGATCTGGCGGGACAACGGCTACGGAGTCATCCGATGGAAACAGCAGATGAAGTTCGGGAGGACCTCCGGCGTTGAGTTCGGTAACCCGGACTTCGTCGCTCTGGCGCAGAGTTTTGGAGCGGTCGGCTACCGCGTTGAGGGACCGTCGGAATTGGGGCCGGTGCTGAATGCCGCGCTCTCGTGCGGGAAGCCGGCCGTAATCGATTGCCCGGTTGATTACAGCGAGAATCTACGTCTCTCGGAACATCTCAAAGCGCTCGGAACCACATGAGGATACGTCCCAGGAAATGAGAAAAGGAGGTAAGGATGGAAGTCCGCAGCAAGGTCTATATGTATCACGCATCGGTCAAATGGACGGAGCAACGTAAGGGAGTCATCTCCTGTGCCGGTAAACCGGATATCCAGGTGGCGACGCCGCCGGAGTTCAAGGGGCACGAGGGCATCTGGTCGCCGGAGGATCTGTTCGTCGCATCCGCCAATACCTGTGTGATGACGACGTTTCTGGCGGTGGCGGAGCGAGCAGGTCTGGCCTTTACCTCCTATGAGAGTGCGGCCGAAGGGCGGCTGGAATTGGTCGAGGGGAAGTTTCAGTTCACGGCCATCACCTTGAAGCCGACCATCACGCTTCCTGCGAACGGCGATGCAGCCAAAGCCAGGGAGCTGATTGAGAAAGCCGAGGCGACTTGCCTGATCTCCAACTCCATGAAGGCCAGAGTGACCGTGGAAGCGACGATCCGATAGCAGGATGCGGAAAAGGCGGATGCTGAAAACGCCCGCCAGCAACGTTCTCACCTTGAAAGCGTCCTCAACGTAGCCCAGAGGCTACGCCTCTGGTGCTTTCATCGGCTGCGGCCTTGCTGGACGAACGTTTTGAGCATCCTGCCTGGACGGTTCTTCGGTGGTCCCACACCTGCGGACCATCGACGTTCTGCTGAGCCGAAATGGTTTTTCCGCAGCCTGCTGGAGTGAGGCAACCCGCGAAGCTTGCATTGACTATGCTATATTGATTCTATGTTGAAACGCTCACTGACCAAGACCAATCCCTACCTCCTTGATCCTGCCAAGCGCCGTGCGATGTTTCAGATGACCGTGTATACCTCTACGGATATCGAGGGAGTGAAGCTCCCTCCAGCCGATTTGCGCTCTGAACCAAGCACCTCGGAACGCCTCACCTCTTCTCGTGCACCTGTACAGTCCTCTCGATCACCGCGGTAAATAGTGTGGTCATGGGACCGTAATTGCGATCTAGCCCCGCTTGCACCGCAGCAAAATACCGGCGCCGTTTCCTGCCGGATAACTTGTCGAACAAAAGAGCGGGCAACCCCGCCTGTAGCCCCATAAGCACAGCTAGAATTCGAGCGGCTCTCCCGTTCCCTTCCCGGAATGGATGGATGAGAGGATGGCGGCTGATGATCTTCTGTGCTCGCGCAACGCGCGGCCTCAGTAGGCCCTCGTTGGACGCGCGCAGTGGAACATCAATCAGCCCCCATCCCCGAGAGGTGACGAGTGAGCTTGGAGGGAGCATTATAGAAGCGTGGTCGCTCGATGTGCCAGTAAATGGCAGCCTCGGCCACTGTTCTAGGCAAAAAAGGAAGAAGGGACTGTATCTTGCATTTTCAGAAGATTGGGCCTATTTTCACCAAGAAACAGTACGGCATGTGGAGGTAGCATGAAAGGCATCGATTTTGTCACGAACAAGAGTGGGAATAAGACCGCAGTGCTCATCGACCTCAAGCGGCATGGGCAACTGTGGGAAGACTTCTACGACAGTGTCGTTGCCAAAAAACGCGCTCGCGAGCCGCGCGAGTCTCTTGACGCGGTCAAAGACCGTCTGCGCCGCCTAGGCAAGTTACGTGGCTGAATACCGGATCACCTTTGCTCGCTCTGCCCGGCACGAGCTTGAGGTCCTCGATCCTTCGGTCATTCGCCGCATCCTTCCCAAGATAGAATCTCTTGCAACCCACCCGCGTCCACACGGTTCCCGCAAGTTGACCGGAGCGAAAAATCTCTGGCGTATCCGCATCGGCGACTATCGTGTGATCTACTCGATTTTCGACAACGAAGGACGCATCGACATAACGGCAGTGCGGCATCGCAGAGAAGCCTACGAGTAAGAACCACAAGAAACCGGACGAACTCGCCGCCCTGATTTCGGGTCATGGACTGAAATAAGGAGCGAAGTTGCGGCTAAGCGTGCCAGCCTGGAATCAAGTTGTACGGTGTCTGTCCCCATGCCGCTGCAGTTCACGGCCAATAGGCTGAAGCCAACTATCCGGTAGCAGGGAAGGGAGGGATGGCCCGGTGAGTCCCCTGTGCTCGCGCAACGCGCGGTCGCGGAAGGTGTGGACCAACGGCGGATGCTTCGGCGAGAAAAGACTCCCGATGCCCGTTTATTTCTCGCCGCATTCCTCCGTCTCAGCCTCGAAGTGCCAACTCGCCATTTCCAAACTGGCATGGAACTCTAGCCCTAATTCAGGCTGCATGAGTGCCGTGTGCATAAGATCCGTCAGCACATCGGTCAAGTTGGCCCTTGGATCATAAGGGTCACCAAATTGGAGTGCGTATCTCTCAAGAATTTCCCTCCCACGTTCCGCTCGCTCTTCGTTGGTTGGCATATGATCCTCCATTGCCGTTACTACGGAATAATTTATGCCTATCCCAGAAATAGATTTGTGCGGTGGAATGCGAGGAATTCTGCCTCGGGCCAGAACTTATCCGGCATGCGAATCTTGGCTCTTGAGTAATGGATGAAGTTCGACTCGAGCGTTTCGTTTGGAAGGTATGCCACTAATTTAGGAGACAACCTGATCTCATAAGAGTCTTCGAGGGTCCACAATCCATAATCAAATGCATCGTGATGAAGGGAACACAGGCACAGACCATTCCTTGGATTAGCACGAAGATCTTCTCTCTCTGCCCAAGGAATAATATGTCCGGCCGTTAATAGCTGAGGGACCGGATTGGAACAGACACAGCAACAGCTTCCGTACGACGCCAGTACAGCTTCTCTGAAAAACCTCTGATGTAATCTAACTTTCACCTCGCGGAATTTCTCGCTTGG
>JAGXAR010000116.1 GCA_018971525.1 Nitrospirota bacterium | reverse complement strand
CAGAGGGATTGGACAATCAGGCCGGACAACAAAGCCGCGGCCACAGCACCGACCAGGACGTGATCCTGCACCGAGAGTTTGACTTTCATCTCACGCTCGCCGATTCGGCCGACATCCGACACGATGAGTCGGGGACATTACGACGGGATGGAATGAACGTCAAGCCGACGGCCAAATTTGGCATGCGAAATTTAGAGGGCGTGAGGACCGGAGTTCTTGGAGGGTGTCCCGGCAGGCGATCTCGATGAGGAATGATGGAAGACAGTTCTGAGTTTTGAGTGCTGAGTTGGCGGAGCCGAGTGGAACTTGAGGAATTAGCAATGAGGAACCTCAACGTACAGTTCTGAGTTAGGAGTTCCTGGTTCTGAGCTGTTTCGCCGGGGGCCAGAATTTTGGGAAAGTCCTGAGTTCCGGGTTCTGAGTTGTGGGCGGGAGGGAAAGGCGGAACCAGGGTGGATCAGTCTCGATGTTCCCCCTTGCTTAGCGCTCTGGAGAGGAGTACCGTTTCCCGCATCCGCAACCAGAAAGGAGGCCCCCATGAACCGCTTCCGACTCCTCTCCTTGACCCTGGTGCTGTTTCTCTCGTGCACTGCTCTGGCATCGGCGGAAATTCTTGCGCTCTTGAACTATGAGAGTAAGCCCGGCCAGCCGGTGAGACGAGAAGGGATCGCCATCATGGACATTGATCCCGACTCAGCGGACTTCGGGAAGATCTTGATGGAGATTCCGCTTCCCTCCGACCTCGTCGCTCATCACATCTTCTTCAACCGCGATCGGAGCAAAGCCTATATCACGGCCTTGGGGAAAAGCATTCTCCACGTTGTGGATCTCAAACAGTTCCCCTACCGCCTGCGCGCGATCGCCGTACCGGACTGCCAGGTCGGCGAGGATCTCGTCGTCTCGGAAGATAACCGGACCTGGTACCTCACCTGCATGGGCTCGAGCACGGTGATCATGGGTGATGCCGTGAAGGATCGGCCGATCAAAACGGTCAGCGCGGCTGTGCCGGCAGCGGCCTATATTCTGTATCCGCACGGGATCGCGATTCACAACGGCATCGATCGCGTCCTCGTCACCAGCTCCGTCAAGCCGGATATGTCCGAAGTGGGTGAGTCGGTCACGGTGCTGGAAGCCAGTACCGGGAACGTGCTGTCGACGCACAAAATCTCGACGAAACCTTCTCCTGCCAAATCTGCTCCCGTCGAAATCATGTTCAGCCCCAATGCGAATCCCCCCGTGGTGCACATCACCAATATGTTGGAAGGAACCCTGTGGGCCGGGGTCTGGGATCCGAAGAGCGCGTCATTTTCTTTCACTCAGGTCGATGATTTCGGACCACGGCAACAAGGGATGCCGTTGGAAATGCTCTACAATGCGAAGGGGGACCGCTTGTTCGTGACTACGGCCAAGCCGGGGTTCGTCAATCTCTATGACAATACCGATCCGCGACAGCCGAAGTTTCTCAAAACCATTCCCGCGGCTGCGGGCGCCCATCATAGCGTCTTATCACCTGACGAACGGTACCTGTTCGTCCAGAATAGCCTGCTCAATCTGGAAGGCATGAGCGACGGGTCCATCACGGTGATCGACCTGAAGAATGACACAGTGCTAGGCAGTATCGATACCTTGAAGGCGCAGGGGTTCAACCCCAACTGCATCATGCTGCTTCCGAATCATTTTCAGCAGGCCGGCTTGCGCGCGAGCCGATGATGATGGAAAGACAGTTCTGAGTTGTGAGTTCTGGATAAGCGAGAAGAGCGAGACTAGCAAGAAACAGGTGACGAACACCCATGTTGGTCCAACTGCGGCCGTCGAGCGAGGCCCTTCCCTCTATAGCTCTCCTTAGAGGAGTGGCCGAGGCTGCCCGTCCCTATACTTTGGGAATGCGTAGCGTGCTGATCATCAAGCTTCCGGAGAAGACAAACAGCAAGGACAAGGGGTGCAGGTCGGAGGGTCCGAGGGTCCAGGCGCCCCAGTAGAGGTATTCGCCCAGCCGGTCCTGCCAGGCGGCCAGGGCGAGCACGCCGGTCAGCAGGACGGTCGTGGGAATGGGGGTGCCTTCGAAGTAGGCCACCTTGTCCCTGCCTTCCGAGAGGCTTTCCGCGGTCACGTTGTACCGGGCCAGTCGGCTGACCCCGCAGCAGACGAAATACATCAGCGCAATCCAGTCCCACCCTCCGCGCAGGCCTGCGGCGAATCCAAGGGCCGCCGGCGCGACCCCGAACGAGATGATGTCGGCCAGCGAATCCAACTCGCGCCCGAGCGCCGAATGCATGCGCCGCCATCGGGCGACTCGGCCATCGAGCCAGTCGAAGAGCAGGGCCGCCGGCGCCAATGCCGTGGCGGCGAAAAAATGGGCCGACGACTGGCTGCCCATGTAGAGCATGCTGAACAACACGGCCGCGAGCCCGCAGGCGGCGTTGGCCAACGTGAGAAAGTCGGCCAGGTGAAACTCGCGGATCATCGAGAAGTGTTTCGGAGGAGTGGCGGCCACGGCGGGAAAATCTACGCGGGATTCCGACAAATGTCCAGAAGTCGAAAACTCCAGTCTATCTCGTTTATCAGGTCTATGTGGTCTGTCTGGTGCAATGAACAAGAGAGACGACACAGACCAGACAAACTGGAGATACACCCGAGCGACGAGCGGGACCGGGCCAACGCGGGAGGCTACTCCGCTTGCAGGTCGTGGAGCTGGTCGATGAGCCGTTGGAGCTTGGTCACGGCGTGGTGGCGCTGGTCGGCAGTGACTCGCTGGTCAATGGCGAGGGCCATGGTCTTGACTGCGGCGCGCATCTGACGGACTGCGTCTTGATAGGCCTGCGGGGCGGTCTGATCCTGATAGACGAGCATGGCGCGCAGTTCCCGGGCGACGCGCTCGGGCGTGCGTGGCTGATGGAGGAGGGTCAGCAGTTCCTGCTGGCGCTGTTGTCGGTATGCGACCAAGACCTGTTGGGTATCGGGGAGCGCGAGGCTCCATGCGCGGATCTGTGCCTCTTGGTCCTTGGACAGGGACCCCAACCAGTCTTCCAGCCAGTCGATGGTGGCATGGGCCCGCTTCTTGAGCCTCTCCGGCGCGGGGGCTTGCATGAGACGCGCGGTTTTGTCGTTCTCTTTCTGCAAGGCTTCTTCGAGGGTCTGCACCTGGCGGGGATCGACGGAGGTGAGAAAGACGCTTCCGTCGGGAACGAGCCGGTCGAAGAGGTCGGCGCGCAGTCGATCGTATGTGGCATAGGCCCAGTCGATATCCTGGCTCGTGAGCCCTCGTTCGAGCCGTTGCCGGATCTGGACGAGGAAGGCTTCGTACTGCGGAATGGCTTCGTGCCGGTGCTGTGCCAGCAGAGGCGTGAGCCGCAGGGCCAGGTCGTGGCGCTGTTCTGAGGTGAGATCAAAGTAGTGATCGACCTGCCAGAGGATGATCCAGTCGGCATAGCGATAGGCGGAGGTGAGCGTGCAGCCGGCGAGGAGGAGCAGCAAACCGGCCGCGCCCCACGTCCACAGGCGGTGCCGCCCTGCCCTATTCGTATATTGTGTCGCGGGGAGGGTCATGGCGCGCCTCGCAAGGAGCCAGGATGCCCAAGTGCGTTCTTCGTGACGCGTCTCTTGTGAAGCGTGATCTCATGTTCTCAAGAGTCCGGCGGTGATTCAAGTGGATGGACGGACGAGGAGATGGGAGCGTAAGGCCTCTAGCAGGAGCGCGAACAACAATGAGATACGAGGCTGAAGGAAGCGATGCAGGTTACGGTTGAGGTGACCGGAGACCGGTTTTCTTCATCTAGGCCTCGGACTCAGCCTTAGCCTCAACCTTTCGGCAACGCTGCCGGACTTTTTCAACAGCCTGCTAGGAAAAGATCGATCGCCAGAGGGAGATGACCCATTCCTTGAGCGCGGGCAGCCAGCCCTCTTCGACCGGTTCGGCGATCTGCTTGTGCACCGGCTGCTTCGTCGGGTTGGCCGCGGTCTGGTCCGCCGGTGCTGGCGGTGCCGTCACGGTCGGCTGGGAAGCGGGCTCGTTCGGAACCGGAACTGGTGCTGATGGGGCAAGGGCTGCCCCGGGTTGTTCGCCGGCTGGTGCGATCGGCGGAGGGGCTAGTGACGATCTGAATCCCTCTGCCTCAGACGGTGTGGACTGATACCTGTCCACGGATGATTGGAGCCGGGCCTGCTCTTCGGTTGCACGCTGGAGGCCGTACCGCAGTCCGCTTTGTTGGACGGTCAACTGACTGATCGTGCGGTTAAGTTTGCTCAGCCGTTCTTGCAAGGCGGTGCGCTCGTCTTCTATCTGCTGCTTCGCTTGCTGGAGTGCCGACGAGGCGGCCTCCATTTGCCTGGCAAGGAGGCTCTTGCGTTCTTCGAGTGCGCTGACTTGTTCGGTGAGCCCTTGGGCTTGGGCTCTGGTGCTGGCGAGTTCTGCTTTCGTCGTTTCGAGATCGGCGACGGCCGCGTCGTAGATGCTGGACGCGACACAACCGCTGGTGGTGAGGGTGGCGAAACACAGCAGCCCGACGGTTAGAATATGGATCTTCATGCCTTGTCTCATTGTGTTGTTCTCCACGCGATCGCCTAGAAGGCTGCTCCCTCTGTGATTCCGACGTCTCGTTGCCGCGAAGAATACGCTATTTTTCAGCAGAAATCACCCTGACTTACTCGGGAGGGCCAGGGGTTTGGAGCAAAGGGCGTGAAGCGTGACGGGTGAGGGCGGGGCTGATTTGTCTGGTCATTTTCGTTCATCTGGTTGGTCTTGTTGACCGGGCCGGCACACCCACCAGGCAAACCAGAAAAACCAGATGAACAGGAGAGACAAGCACCGGCTCGTTCACGGTACAATCCTGGCTCCGGGAGCACTTTCACACTGGAGATCGCGCCGATGCTCGTGACGCCGGAAGCCAATGGTCGGAATCAGCGGCAGGCCCTAGTGGCCGCCGGTTTAGTGGCCTGGGCGGTGGGATTGTTGGGCTGGCTCTCCCCTGCTCTGTGGCTCCTGCTGGGGCTGATTCCATTCACCTATTGGTGGGTGCGGCGACGATATCTCCGGCGGATGGCGGTGATGCAGCGGCCGTTCCCTGCCCACCGGGAGCAGATTCTTCGCGCGCACGTCGCATTCTTCGAGGCGCTTGACGAGGTGGGGAAGGCGCGGTTCCGGCAGCTGGTGCAGATCTTTCTCGACGAGGTCCGGATCACGGGCATTCGCACGGAGGTCGATGAGACGATTCGGGTATTGGTGGCGGCGAGTGCGGCGATCCCTATCTTTGGATTCCACGATTGGGAATATCATCGGCTGCGTGAGGTGCTGATCTATCCGGATGCGTTCGACGACGCCTACCGGAGCCATGGAGGGTCCGATGCAACTATTCTCGGGATGGTCGGCCTGCACCATTTAAGCGGGGTGATGATTCTCTCCAAGCCGGCTCTCCTGGCTGGATTCGACCATCAAGCAGGCAAGCACAATGTGGGGGTGCATGAGTTTGCGCACCTGGTCGAGAAGGAAGCGAGCGAGTACGGGCTCCCGCCCGAGGTGCCCTGGATGGCGGTCCGGCAATGGGTGCGGTACGTGGCCCGGGAACTGGCTCGTCCTCCGAAACATCGCGCTCACGTCAGCGCCTATGCCTATACGAACGAACACGAATTCTTTGCGGTGTTGGCCGAGTATTTCTTCACGTCGCCCGAGCTATTGAAACGTCGGGATCCCGCTTTGTACGCCATGCTGCGGGACATGTTTCACCAAGACACGGGATCGCTGCTCCCCTTGGTGCCCCGGCGCCGCCAGGGTGTCGGCCGCAACGCTCCCTGTCCCTGCGGCAGCGGCAGGAAATACAAGCACTGTTGCCTCTTGAAGGCCGGCGCCACGAAGCCCGGCGCAGCGGCATAGGGCGAGGGACGACCGATCGGGGCATTCGCCGCTTTGTTCGCTATGGCAGATGTGTGTGTGGTAGAGTGTTGAGTACGTACTGAACCATGGGTACCATCCTATCCTTCGTGTTTCCTTCCGTGCTGACGACGCCCCCACGCGATCGTTCGAGTAGTCTCAGCTATTCCTCCGTCGACGACGTGCTGACTCATTTCGTTCTCGACTCGAGGCTACTCGCCGTGGAAAGGCGCTTCGACAGCTCCCAACGGCAGGGTGGGAGATGACAAGACCGGCAGTTATTCTTCACTCCATATCGGATTACAGGGAGAGACCATGAGCATGAATTCCGCGAAGCCCGTGCAGCCCATACAACCACGAACAGCCAAGGCCTGGGTCCGCATTCCTGACGGCACGAAGGTCAAGCACCGGCATGAAGGACATGTCGGATTCATCGATGGGCTCACCGAGATCGTCAACGGACCCCACCGGAATCCGGACGGGAAGACGCAATATCGCATGAATATCGGGGCGCCGGATCGGCAGCTCGTGACCGAGGACGATTTGTCCATTTTGATCGACGATGAAGAGCTCGTCATCATGCTACGACAGAAGGCTCCCTATCGCCGTGCGGTCACAGTATCGCTGCACAGCGTGCTGGCTGCTGATCGCTTCATCAAGCCGGCATAGCCGGTGCGGCAGGGAGAGGTCAAGGTTACGGTTGAGTGAAGACCTGTTTTCTTCATCTCAGCCTTACCCTTCAAACGCCGCTGGCGGACTGTTTCAGCATCCCGATCAAGCCGGAGGCAACCATGACAGAAACCTGCTACTCCAAAGGCCAGAAAGTAATCCTGGTCACCACCCAGACCAAAAATGGGAAATGGTCGTGTAAGTTTTTGATTCCCGGGTCCAGCCATCTCGACGACGGCCCGCAAGGTCACGATTCGGCGAAGGGCCACAGCACGGAATGGGAAGCGAGAACTCACGCGTTTCAACGCGCGAAGTTGATGCTGGAGGGGCCACTGAACGTCACTCAGGGGCACCTTCCTGCGAAGGCCTGAGGAACGGTCCTCGGGCCGATGGTACTGATCAGTAGTTGTGAGGCAGGCTGACTTCAGCTACAGAGACTTGCTCGCCGGCTCTCGTCTTCAGACGCATATCCCACCGGCTAGCACACATCGTTCGCACTTGGACCCGCATATAGACCGCCCACTTCATCGGGGCCGCCCGTTTGAACACCTAGGCGTTCAGACTTAACTCGTTTCGGCCCACCTCACCGGAGCCATACTCTGCAAGAGGACCTGACCACCACACTTCCATACGAGGTGCCTACCCGCCCTGACCCTTACAGCCATGCGGGCAAGCGCTCGACCTCACACTATTAGGCCCAGGTCCGGTGGACTTCGCTGACATGTTCTATCCCGCCCACGGCGGTAATCTCCCACCGGACATCGTCCGGGATCGCGACTATCCGTAACTCCGCACCATGACCATTGGCAGCCCCGCCAAGCTCTTCCACGACTTGGGCCAACTTCAAATCATCGCGCGGGATCTGTATTCCACACTGATTGAGGCTCGGCTCTCTCGGTGTCGCTGCCTCGGGCCAATAGGCTCCATGGTCTGTTTCCTTGAGCGCCTCCTGCTGCCCCAATTCACGCAATCGTGCAAACGCCTCGTGACTCAGCGAAAACTTGTCGTAGCTCTTATTGATCACAATCTTTTTCATGGACCGATCCTTTCATCTCCCTTATCAGGGTTGTCACCGTCGAGATCTTCGTGAACGGGCCTGCATCGGCCCCTCATCATGTGCGATCAGCCCGCGCA
>JAGXAR010000035.1 GCA_018971525.1 Nitrospirota bacterium | reverse complement strand
CATGGGATGATGGCGTGACCGGTCGGACCGGCGCCGGGAGATCCTGTTAGCAGGACTGGCCGTCAGAGGCCGCGTTTCTGATGAGGGCCCGGTGCGCGAATGTCCATCAGGGCCCGAACCCGAACAGGGGTTCACCGCGAGGCCGAATATATGCGTGCAGTCAGACCCTATCGCCATGACCCGTGACCTTGCAACCGAGGGGGGAGTCCATATAAGCATCCTGCTAGTCCTGTTGCTGTACAGAGCAGCGGACAGGTATCATCCCGTCCATGCGACACACCTGGACAATCGTCGGCCTGCTCGCGGGACTCTGCCTCATCGGAGCGAATACCACCCGGCTCATACCGGCTGCAACTGAGGCCGGCCGATTCGGATGGATGCTCTATCTGATCGCATCTCCTATAGCTCTCGCAGGCCTCGTGTGGATCGGATGGCCCTGGACCGCCATGGGCTGCGTCATCTATGGAACGGTGGGATTGGCCTTAGACCTTGCCACGGTCACGAGCATACTGGGCGGACAGGGAGAGACTGGCGCCCTGTTTCTCTTTAGCGTGATGAGCGGGATCGTGAACTCTTTATTGATCCTGTTCGGCGGGCGCGCGTTTCTACATTCGTTCCAGGTGACCGCGCTTCCAGGATCCCGTCCTCCCAGTCCTCCGTCCCCTTCTTCATCCGCAAGATCCTGATCCTTTCAAATCCAGCATCCGTCAACCAGGCCCTCGTCTCAGTTTCCGTATAGGTATTGCCCCGCTCGGTGAACAACAACATGGAAACCGCGAAGAGACTCGCCTCTTCGGGAAGCAGACCTTCCCGGTCGTGTAGAAAGGCATCCTGAATCAGCAGCCGGCCTCCGGGACTCAATGAAGCCAAGGCGCGCCGGAACACCGCCTGGTTGTCCTGCGGCGAATAGATGTGGAGCACGTTCGAATACCAGATGACATCATAGGTGCCGGGAATGGCTTCCGTCAGCAAATCCAACGGCAGATAGGAGAGTCGCGCACCGGCCTTGTGAGTCGAGGCGATCTCCTTCGCCACGTCCAGGGCTGCGGGACGGTCGCACACCGTGGCACGGAGCGCGGGATTCTTTGCGAGGAAGGCCATTGCATAGGTGCCGGGACCGCCGCCAAGATCGAGCAGGGTTCGCGCGCCACGCAGGTCGATTTGAGCCGCAATCTTCGGAGCCGTCTCCAGGGTCCGGTGATGCATCGCCCACGTGAACCGACGACGATAGTCCGGCTCATCCGGCTCATCGTGATCGAGTGGAAGTCCACTCTTCACCGATTCCAGCAATCGTCCCCAATCAGCCCAATGGCTCGTGATCAGCCGGAGATAGTCACCCCGATAGGCTGGATGGTGTGCGTTCAACGCCGTAGCGCTCAACCGACTGTTCCTATAGGTCTGGCCCTTCTTCTTCAGCAGGTCGGCCATCGCGAGGTTCCGGCAGAGAATGGCCAGACCCCTCTCACTGACCTTCACATCACGAGCCAAGGCGGGAATCGTCCATGCGGCAGTACCGATGGCAGTAAAGAGGTTCAGCTCAAGGGCGGCAATCAGGACCCGCGGTAACCGGTATGCCGTAATCGCATCGCGAAAGTCATCGAACGTCACGATCCGCCTATTCATCGAGCCACGCCGATCGTGCGCACGCACCAGCGCATGAGGTCCTGCACGGCCATAGGGTTTGTTAAGTCCACGCTCCGTTCGAAGCGAACGGCCACGTACTCGTCGTTCATCTCGGTCTGTTCAGAAAATCCTGATTTCAACAGTATCGCACGATACTTTGAGACTGCCGGTTGGATGTAGTACTTCGCCTGCTTCGCGATCTCGTCGGTGCCGAGATCCTCCGGCGTCCCATCGGACAGCAGAGTCATTACATCCTCAAGCGCCATGCCATACTGGCAGAGCAGCCGTCCGTCCGGCGTGAGCTCCAGTAGCCATCCATCTGAGCCAAGTTCCATCGCCAACGCGCCGCCGGGTTCCAATTCCAGCAGTTGGGGGAAGGCGGGGGCCAGCGAGGCCCTGAGAGTGGCCAAGGCTGTCCGGGTTTCGTCACTCATACGTGCGTCCTTCGATGGGGCGGTACCCCGCCCTGCCCGGAGAGACTGGCACGCAGGGTCGCCAACCGTTGAATGTTCTCTTCAAGTTTCGGCAGCTGATACTTGCGATCCATATGCACCACCAGTTCAAGGAGATCCGCCGCCTCACGCAGCTTGCCTGTCTCTTCGTAACATTGGGCCAGCACATAACGAGCGCCGCCGGTCCGCAGCTCATCGCCCGATCGCTCAGCAATGGACTGGCTGGTTTGGCAGCAGGCAATGGCGTCGTCGTAGCGTTGCTGCATCAAAAACGATCGACCGATCATGCGCCAGGCATCGGCCACACCGCCCTGATTCCCCAATCGCCGCATCAGGACCAGTGATTGTTCATAGTATCTGATCGCCTGCTCGAACTCTTTTGTCTCACGTGCGACCAAGCCAAGATCCGAAAACAGCACCGCCTTACCTGCCTCATCGTGAGTCTTACACATGAGATCCAACGCTTCGAGATAGTAGGCCTTGGCGCGTTCCCATTCGCCCGCATCCGCTCTGAGGTTCCCCAAATTGCCCAACGTCGTCCCGATCCCCTTCTCATCCCCAAGAATCTTCTGGAGTTCCAACACCTCTTGATAGTAGATCTGGGCCGATTCCCGACGCCCACTGACCGCGCAAATGTTCCCGAGATTTCCCAGCGTGGACGCCAACGCCCGTTGGTCCCCGGTCAGCCGGTCACATTCCAGTGCCTTTGCATAGCAGGTATAGGCATCGGTGTAGAGCCCGCGCGAAAAATGCTCGTTTCCCTGACGATTGAGTTCTTCGGAGAGTCCGTTGCGTAGCGTCATGATGCGGGCTGGAGCAGCCGTTCGACCGCCTGCTTGGCGCCGGTGAGGATCGAGGCCCCGTCGCCGACCAACAGACTATCGAAATTGTACTTGAGGAGACGACGCAGTCCCTCTTGGGCCTTCGTCACATCAGCATATTTTTCAGCGGGCAGGAGAGAGACGGAGCCGGACGGCTTCCCGATCAACGCATCTCCGACAATCAGCACACCCTTCCCCTGCTGAATGAACAAGGCTGATTCGCCGGGGGACTTCTGGTCTCTCAACTGAATCACCCAGATCCCGCCCGTAAGCAATTCCCCGTCTTTAAAGGTTTTGGTCGGCTTGAGGTCCATCTGCGGCGCGTCGGCTTCCGGTACTTGCAGCTGGCAGCGAAACTCGTCTTGGTACTTCGCCGCTTGGCGGGCATGGTCGCGATTCGTCACGATGATGTAATCGACGGGGCCGTTGCGGAGGATCACGGAACTCGCCTCGCCGGTCATCGGCGGAGGATCGATCAGAATCTTGTGTTCCCCGACCGTCAGGAAAAGCCCGTTGAAATCGAGCTGCTTCTCCTCAGAGAACCACGACCATTGCCAGATGCCGGGAAGAATGTTTCTCATTGGATATCCAGATTGAGGCTAAGCCTGAGGTTCAGCAACATTTTCGACCTTGACCTTAGCCTCGACCTTGCTAAAGAGCGACCACGGCATCCTTCACGACTTTCGAGACTTTCGTCAGGATGCCGGCTTCGTTGGGCAGATCAATGATGTCGTCTTCTGAGATCGTAATAAATTTTCGATTCGACCCCTTCGTCAGAGAAATCAGAAACATACTATTAGAAGGCGTGACGGGAATGACGACCTGCACGGCGGCATCAGTCCCCTTCACCACCTCCAAAAACTTCTGCTTTCCCTCTTCTATCTCATCCATCGTCTTTTTCCCCCTCCGTCGCGGAGGTCGATTCGTTTCCAAGCGGGGAGGCTGGGTCTCTCCGAATGCGCGCATCGAGCGACCACTGTTTTATCGTGGGGGCTCTGCGAGCAGGGAAAGGCCCCGCCTCCCCGCTTCCTACATCTTATTGGTTCCACCAGCCAACAGCTTTTCGACTTCCGCCACAATCACCTCTTCACCGGCTAGGTCCATATTGCCGACACGCTGCCACCGGATCACGCCCTGCTGATCGATCACATACACGTTGGGAATAAATTTTCCTCCGCCGTACAGTTTGTCGGTCACCTTGTTCGGATCAAGCAGATAGGGATACGTGACTTTTACGGGAAAGGCGGATAAGAACTCGCCGACACTCTTCTTGGAGTCACCGGAAGAATTGACGCCGAGCACCGCGACGTCTTTGCCCTTCGTCATCTCGGAGACTTTCTGGAGCGTCGAGCCCTGCATCATACAGGGGTCGCAGATATGGAAGAGTCCGAGCACCACGACCTTTCCCTTATAGGTATCCAACCCCACCGTCTCACCGGTGATGGCCGTCAACGTAAAGGAGGGCGCCTTCTCTCCGGCCTTAAACAATCCCGCGGCAAGGACCAGGTGCACGGCAAGCATCGGAAAAAGCAAGACACTGAATAGAAGAGCCAGACGTTTCATAGCAGCCTCCTTCTTAGAAACATGAAGAGCATGCGGTACGAGCGCAAAAGTGGTCGGATGTTCGTTCGTGGTTCCGCCAGAAGCTAGCCGCCACCGGCGATAGGCTTCTCGCACCATTCAACGCTATCCTACCATGCAGTTTTTTTCAGGAGCAACGGCCGCCGCAACAAGGCGAAGATCGGAAGAGGCAGGAGGTTCTCAATTAGCCGGCCCTAAAAACAAACGGACGAATGCGCGGCGTAGGCTCTTGACTGGAAGACACAGAACAACGAATGCACGAAGCGGCTGCACCATGCGAGCGAGCAGGGTGAGTTCCTTTTGCCAACGGAACCAGGAAGGCAGACGACGAAGTATGGGATGGTCGTGGTGAATCAACACCAGGCCATACCGCCAGCGGTCCCACCAACTATCTTTCAGAGAAAAATACAAGGCCGGTCCATCGTGCTCATCGATCCCTTCATGCTGATGAGTGAGCAAACTCTTCGGCATGCACCGGGCCAGCACAGGCACATCATGGTCGGCGGATATGGCGTTCAAAATGTCCGGAGGGAGCGGGATTTCCATCAGTCGACTGGCAAGCGCCAGACCTAACAGCAACATCCGGCGACATTTCCACTTCGTCGCGGTCGAAAATACCCGCTGCCAATTCAGCTGTTGAGAGCGAAGCAGCTCGGCAACGTCCACGACCCATTTCAGTCGCTCCCATGCATGTTTGGACCCGTGCACACAGAGTATGATGAGCAACTCTTCTGGAGCCAACGTATTGACCAACTGGCCATTGATCGACATCGGGACACAACGATCCCATATATCGGCTCGATCGAGTCGAAACGCAAACTGCTCGTGAGCCATGACCCATTGAAGGTCCACTGGCGTCGGACTATTCTTTTTGACGAATACATGATAGGGCTCATCGAAATGGGAGGTCTGAAATTCATCGCGCGAACGACTAAGCGGTCGAAAACCTTGGGACCACAAGACCTTTTGCGCATCGGCCAGACGAGCCTGCGGCACGATGAGATCCAAATCATCGAAGTCGCGCAATATAAGGTCTTGGTAAGCCATTACCGCCAACGGTGCGCCCTTGAATGCAATGACCGGTATGCCACTCTCCTTAAAAGCCCGGCATACCTGAACCAACTCGTCTGCCAATGCGCGGTTCAACAGAGTCCCAGCTTGTGTCCGCTGCCTGAGCATGTCCAGGGACTCTTTCGGTACCAGATCAGCGCACACAGTACTCAGCGTTCGATACACCAGCGGCCCCACGCTATGGTACCAAGCCAAACTTAGTACGAGCTGCCAATCCATGGGCCTTCCCGCCGCCTCTCGAACAAGGTGACGGATTCTGATGGACAGGTCCGTTCGTGCACACCAGATGAGTAACTGTCCTTCGGGAATATATGCTGGAGATAGTCGGTCCGAAGCTTGAATCATCGATGAAGAAGCACGGGATTTTTTTCGCATGGCTTGTGTCTGCATCATCCTCTCCTATAGGGCAGCGTCACGAGTCCACCAAACGCCTTCGCGAACGGGAGAAAAAAGAGTTTGCGGACGGTTGAAAACTCCCGCGGATCCGCATCCGGCAAACCAACCTGCAGTGTCTCGCGTTCCCTCGGCACATAGAGCGTGCCGAAGAGGACATCCCATACGGCAAACTTGACTCCAAAATTCTTATTGCGATGCCGCGGATCGATGCTGTGATGAACCTGGTGCTGGATCGGGCTCACAATGAACCGGTTCAACAGAGGACCGTAGGAGATCGGGAGATGAGAATGCTGTAAATGAAATCCCGACAACCCATACATGAAGGACACAATGCTGACACCGAAGATCGCGGTCGCCTCCAACTCGTGTGCTGAAATGTCCTGATAAAAGACAAAGGCCAGTCCGATGACCGGAGCTTGCAATATCGCCGTGACGAAAAATTCCATCGGGTGCGCTCGATGGGCCGTGATGGGAGTCATGACCTCGGCGGAATGGTGCACCTGGTGGAATGACCAGAGCAGCGGGACCTTGTGGAGCAGGACATGGGCGCAATAGTTTATGAAGTCGTGTAGGAGATAAAAGCCTAAGACCGCGCCGAAGAGGTAGGCGAGCGGCAACGTCGTCGGTGGTTCCCACGACGCATACCCGATCAGAAATGCCTTCATCATTTTTTGTCCAAGCAGGCCGATGCCGGTCAATATTGGAACCCAGAGAACGGCCTTGAGAAGGGTGCTCACGATATAGAACCGGTAGTCCAGAACCGCCGACGGGTGACGGTACACATGACGGGGGAATAAAAAGGCCCTGAATGACGATGCCGGCAGAGCGTCGTGCCTCCTTGAAAAGATGAAGGCGGCCCCAGAGATCATGAGACTGGCGAGGAGATACGGCCACGCCAAACCACTAGTCAAATCGGTAAAAGTCCCTCTGACCACTCCAATGGCGGCCGTAAAATTTTCCCATGATGCAAAGGCGGAGAATGAGTACTCCGCCGCTCGTTCCAGAAACCATCTTACCGTTTCAAGAAACATGGCTCCTTACGCGCTCTTGCGCATTTCCAGCAATGGAGCAATGAGTTTGGGAAGGTCAAGAATATCTCGTCCAAAATGCAGGCGATAGCAATCGACCTGCTGCACGAGTCGTGACAGAACCTGAAACTCGTGCCGTGCGACCGCTTGGTCATAGACCAACAATCCCTGCGGCATGATGCCCTCAAGAGCCCGGCTTTTCGGTAACGGCTCCAGACAACTGTGCGGCATATCCACCACATGCGGGAAGAGAATCATTGCCGGCGTGCAGGAACTGCCGATGGAATCCGGGTAGATGTCTTCGGCTTGGAAATTCTTCTTATAGATCCCCTGCTGCAAGATTCCGGGCGCCGCGGTGCGGAGTTCGGGGAAGACCTCGATGGTGCGATCCGTGACGTCGATCTTCATGGGAAACGCCAGCAATTCCATGTGGGTGCCCCGGTCACGGAGCAGCGGATAATCATCGGACAGATAGCGAAATCCGGACCGTAGCAAAGACAGAAATGTGGTTGTTTTCCCCTGACCGCTGTAGCCTGGAATCAGGACACCGTGGCCATGAAGTTCCAACGCGGTCGCGTGCACGGTAAACAATCCATTCCGCTTCAGGAGTTCGGTCAGCGCATAGTGAAAAAAGCTTGTGCAGACGTCCGGATGCATCGCGCCAGGATGGATGAAATAGCCTTCGGCGACCCCTCGCGCACCGTCGATCGCCAACAAACCCTGCTCGTGGAAATCGGCAATCAATCGATCACCGTCTTGTTTCACTTCGCATCGCCAGATGGACCGCAAGGAATCGCCCATGGACGGTCTCGCACCTGAGAATAGACTCTTCGCCGAACCGGGAACCTTCACCGGCACCTCCGCTCGACTGGCAACCTCCTCGAAGCGAATCGTGAGGGCTGCGCCTCCAGCGACGGCATCCGTGTGAAAATGACGGAGAAACGCCAGCACAGGCGCCACAAATGCCGGAGACGATGTCTGATAGTGGAGTTCGACTCCGTGCATAGAGAACAGGTACTCGCACTTTGCGGTCGCTGTGGTCATCGCATCCTCCGTCTCATTGAGTGCCGCCATGAACCTGTCTGTATTCATGGGCTGGTCAGTCCTCACGAACCGGCCAGCCCATAAACCTGTGAGAAGCCTATCCTGGCCCCTCGCTGCCGACCTTGTCGCTTGTCTTCTCCCGATACTTCTGCCCTGTGATGTCGCGCAGCAATTCATGCGCGATCAACACGGGTTCGGTATAGGATTCCTTCTGTTGAAGATCCATTCCTCTTCACCTCCTTTCCAAGGGATGAACGGTCCCCGCGGACCGGTCGATCCCTGAACGACACCAGAGAACTAGGTCACGCTCTCAACCCCACTTTTCTCTGGTTGCTTCTCCCGATACTTCTGCCCTGTGATGTCGCGCAGCAATTCGTGCGCCACCAAAACCGGCTCGGTATAGGATTCCTTCTGCTGAAGGTCCATTCCTCTTCACCTCCTTTCCAATGTTAAGAGTCCCTCGTGACCCAAATGCGTCACGAGAGCGAGCAGATCGTCGGCAATGCGCTCGGATGATGCTTCGAACCGTCCACAAAGTGTCGCGTGAATGTCTTGGAGAGACTGATTGCCTGTGCAACGCTCCCAGATCGCCGTTCCCACGCGATTGAGGGTGTAGTAGCGGCCGGAACTGAGGTCGAGGAGCACGGTTTCTCCATCCAGCGTCGTTCCCTGCACATTGGGATTGGGTTGTGGCACGGTCTGCATGAATTCTCGATGCTTGTCCCGGCTCCCCCGTTCCACCTGTTGCCGTTCTTCGTCTGACAACAACGCCCGGGCGGCGTCAGCCAGTTGTGCCGTCGTCGCATGGCCCGTAAGCGTCGGATGCCCTGAGTCAGGCTGAACGGCCAAATCCGGTCTCAGATCCTCGGTAATAAACGGTTGTCTGCTCATCATCGCGGTCCCTCCTGTTCCACCTTGTGCACATCCCATGATTAGGCCCTCCCTGCGCAGAGCAAATCTGCCAATGCATCCCCAATTCGCTGGCCCGTGTGGTTCTCGAAAAAGGGAAACCCCGGGCTGGTGTTCACCTCGAAACAGTAATAGGCGCCATCTGGTGTCCGACGAAGGTCGATCCCGCTCAGGCTTAACCCAAGACCATCGGCCAGCTTCAGACAGCTGGTCTGTAGGCCCGACTCCAATTCGACCGCCCGCATCGTGCGCTGCTTGTTTTCACGCTCGGCATACCGATAGTCCGCACCATCCGATAGAATTTCGGTCGCAAACAGGCGATCCCCAACCGTGTGAATGCGCAAGTCTGTACCGGGAATCATTTCTTGAAGCTGCACCGGGCAGTACCGGATCTGCTCCAAACGGGGGAAATCCTCTGGCGTCAGAGGCTTCACGATCGAACGTTCCGCACTAATGGACTTGTAAATGACCCGTCCCTGGCATTGGTCGTAAAACGCGCGCGCTTCCTCAGGCACCATTGTCACCAGCGTTTTCGGCACCTGAAAGCCGTACTGCGAGATCAACCGTTGCTGATAGGGCTTCGACATGTTGGTGTGCGACGGCTGGCGTCGATTGACCACCAACACCGGCAGACACTCGGCGAATTCCCAGAGAGACGTCACGATCAGCCGTTCGCGAGGAGTCGATGCCGCACGGCTACCCATCGCCCGGAGATACACCGAGTCAATATCCGACAGATAGATGGTGCGGTTGCCGATGCGAAGGCGATCGGCCACCATACCCCGGTCAGCCGACCATGCGATGTCCCAGCTGTCCCCTTCCGACCCCGGATGGACGAGCATGAGATCAGCGTTTCGGGCTGCGAGTCTCGCACAGACGTTCGCGAGCACTGGATCGGCCATCGGGCCCATCAAGAGAATCATGCAGCGGTAGACTCCTCGTTTCAGAAAGATGATCGACCAGCCGGCACACGATCCACTGCTGAACCTCTTGTGGACAATGCCAAAAGCTGGGAGCGCTGCTCACATCGAGACAATAGATTGACCCTTCAGGAGTCACGATGAACTGGCATTCGGCAAACGTCAGGCCTAATGCACCCACTAAACCGAGGCAGCGTTCTGTCGGTACCGACGGCATCTCCATCCGTTGCGGCAAACCCTCACCTGGCTGTAGGACGGTCGCGACGATCTCTTCTCCGACGACATACACCGTCACCCGCTGCCCTCGCGGAATCGCTTGCATCGAGACCGCCTGCCGCTCCATGACACGACAGATTTGTTCGACGCCATCATGGGCGTGCAAGAACATCCCCGCCTCATGCGATCCCAGCGGCTTGAGGTAGCCCCGCTCGTTCCAGGCAGAAAACTGCAAAATCGCATCGGCCTGACTGGACGTGCAGCGAGAAGGCGGAAGCAGAAATCCGTGATCCTCAACCAGTTGAGACAGAAGAGGGCTCCCCGCGAGGATGGTGGGCCGACCGCCAGGAACAGGCCGATTCACCACAGAGCAAGGCATGGCATTGAGAAATGCCAGCCACGCCGCAGTGGTTTCCTTCATCACATAATCGCGATCTTGAAAGGACAGTTCTTCGAGTTCTAAGGGCGGAGGTAGCGTGAGTCGTGCGAAGATACCCGTGAGGTCAGCCAGAAGAATTGTGTGGCCGTCGATCACCACGGTACCAGGTACGACCGACACCCCGGTCACCACCGGCCAATTGAGTAGTATCCTGTCTAGGAGTCGCGCAGGCTGGATCCAGAAGACATCTCCGCCGGTACGATATGCCTCTCTGTGCACCAGCGCGGCCCACGGATCTGTGGAGTCGGCAAGAATCAGAATCACGCTGACTGACTCCTCTCCGGCGCTACCTCAGACCTGCCAATCCATCGCGGTCGAGGAACTACGCCATGTTGTCGCGCAGATTAGCCCCACCTCGCGGTTCTGCCTAGCTCACCAGAAGCTGGGGATAGGTCCTACTTTGGAGGTACGTATCAATACAGTGTGAATGCACACGTCTGTCTGAGTGAGGATTCCTCGAACACAGCGGGAAAGAGAGCCTGGGCGAGGACTACTGATAATGCTGGGCTTGGGTGAGGAAGAGCGTGGCGTAGAGTCCTTGTTCTTGCATCAAGTGATCGTGAGTACCTTGTTCGACAATCTGGCCCCGGTCGACCACAAAGATCCGGTCGGCCATTTTAACCGTAGACAGCCGGTGGCTGATCAAAATCGCCATACGCCCTTGGGCGAGTTCGTGAAACCGCTCGAAGAGTTCCGCTTCTGCCTTGGCGTCCATCGCGCTTGTGGGCTCGTCGAGAATCAAAATCTGAGAGTCCCGAAGTACGGCCCTCGCAAGCGCCACCTTTTGCCATTCCCCGATGCTCAGCTCATGCCCGCCATCGAATAGCTTCCCGAGTTGTGATTCGTAGCCTTTCGGCAAGCGCTCGATGGCCTCATGGACCCCGGCCTGTTTGGCCGCTTGCGTGACGTGGGGAAGGTCGACGTGGGGGGATCTCGCGCCCAAGGCGATGTTGTCTCTTGCCGATAGCTGAAACTTCACAAAGTCCTGAAAGATCCCGCTGACGGCGCCGCGTACATCGGTAATGGGATAATCTCGAAGGTCTGCCCCATCGATCGTGATGCGTCCCTCCGACGGATCGTACAGACGGCACAGGAGCTTTACCAGCGTCGTCTTCCCGGCACCATTGGCCCCGACGAATGCGACGTGTTCGCCGGGTCTGATCGTAAAGGTGAAGTCTCGTATCGCCACACGTTCTTCATGCGAATATTGGAATGACACATGATCGAACGTAATCCCCTGCACGATCGGTTGGGGAAACCGCTTCGGATGTGCCGATTCCGGCAAACGGGACTGAATCCCCAAGAACTCACCCAGCGTGGTCAGGAACAAATTGCTCTCGTATAGGCTCGACAGACTCCACCCCAAACCCTCCAGGAATCCGGAGGCCCGCTGCACCGCCTGAAAATACATGACGAGGTCGCCCACGGTGAGCAGCCCTTGAAACGTTTGTAACGCCACAAAACTATAGACCCCGAACACACCGGCCACTCCAACGATCTGCGAGGCAAGACCGGCGAGCGCCCAGCGGCGCTCTAACGCAATCCGTTCCCGGCGCAGCACCGATCGGGCGTCTTGGAACCATTGCCGCAACCGAGGGCCGAGGTCGAACAGCCTGATTTCTTTCGCTGCAGTGGCTTGCGTCAGCAGCATATTGACGTACCAAGCCTTCCGTTCAAGCGGCGTCCGCTCGCGCTCCCAGGCAAATAGCCGGTTGGATTGCTGCAGGCGGACGAAGAAGTACGGGATGGCCGTCAGCATCAAGACGGGGATCACCCCCCAATGCAGCCACCAGAGTATGCCAGCCATCGCAAGCAGTGAAATGGCATCCTGGCCAAATTGGAGCAAGGCGTTGAGAATCGACGTCGGACGATAGGGCGCTTCTTGCTGTGCGCGGTGGAGCGTATCTTGATATCGCGCATTCTCATAATACTCTAGATCGACCTCGACGGACTTTGCCTGGAGGAGCGCATGCATATGATCCGTGACGACTTGAGCATGAATCCTGGAAATCAGGGAAGCCACGACGGTGAGCATGGCACTGGCCACCGCGACACCCGCCAATCCGGCCAGGATCGTGGTTATCCTGGTCAACGAGGCCTCCGTTGATGGAGCCTTGATCCCTTCGGTCACGGCATCGATCAACAACTTCGTCAGATACAGCACCGCAAGCGGAAGGAGGCCTTGGATCACGCGCGCCGCGATACTGCCGACGGCCAGACCCGGACTGCTCTGCCACACGAACGTGAGAGCGTGGCGAAGCGTCAGGAGGAAGGGGCGTACGCGATTCAGAATGATGTTCATAGCCGACAGGAACACGTGATGAAATCTCGTCAGGACATCGATGTCCTGTTTTTCTGGCGCGGGAGGGCAGAGTCCTGCCTCCCGCCGGCTACCGGGTCAGACGGATACGAAAAGGTGACGGTGAAACATTGCCATTGCTGGCCCGTCTCGTGAAAAGGCTGGCGATCCAGCGTGAGCCACGCATGGCCGTCGAGATTCGAAACTTCTTTTCTCACACCGCAATGAAAGAGAACCGGATACCCCGATCGCCGGGCGAACCAATAGAGGGCCAACGACCGTGGGAAGCAATTTCCTTTTTCGTTATACGGAAACAGTTGAAGCCAGCGATCCACATAGTAGGTCACATCGTCCATCACCGAATCATTGCGCGCCTGCGTGACGCGTGCGGGGCTTAACGCCACCAGCACACGTGGCAAGCTCCACACCCGCAACAACAGGCGAATCCGAAACACAACCAGGCCCACGCAGAGCACGGTCCAATGCTTCTTCACGAGTCGGAGCATAACTGGTTGAGTGTACCAAGCCTGGATGGGAAATCCAGCTTCCGGCCGGTTCCGAATCAGGGTGGAGGGAGCAGGCTAGATGGATGGTTCAAAGAGGCCGAGTTGCCATTCCTCGGCGCGGGTCAGGGCGATGGGATAGCGTTCGGTAAAGCAGGCGTTGCAATACTGGCCCGGTGTGCCGGGGGCGGCGTTCAGCATGCCATCGAGACTCAAATAGGCGAGGCTATCGGCTGTGATGTACTTCCGAATCTCTTCGATAGAGTGGCTGGAGGCGATCAATTCCTTCCTGGTGGGTGTGTCAATGCCGTAGAAGCAGGGAGAGATGATCGGGGGCGAACTGATACGCATATGCACTTCTTTAGCCCCGGCATTGCGAATCATCTTCACAATTTTCCGGCTCGTCGTGCCCCGCACCAGCGAGTCATCGACCACGACGACCCGTTTCCCCTCCAGCACCTCCGGCACGGCATTGAGCTTGACCTTCACGCCGAAGTGGCGGATCGATTGCTCCGGTTCAATGAAGGTGCGGCCGACATAGTGATTCCGAATCAGCCCGAGTTCGAACTGAATCCCCGCCCCCTCCGCATAGCCAAGCGCGGCAGGCACCCCGGAGTCCGGGACGGGAACGACAATATCCGCCGGCACCGACGATTCCTTCGCCAGTTGTCTGCCCAAGGCCTTGCGCGTGGCATAGACCGCGTTCGCGCCGAAGATCTTGCTGTCCGGCCGGGCAAAGTACACATATTCAAAGACGCACATGGCCGGACTGACCGGCGGAAACGGCTTGTGACTCGTCACTCCCTTGTCGTTCAGCACGACCAACTCGCCGGGCTCGATCTCACGGACAATTTCAGCCCCGAGCAGATCGAACGCGCAGGTTTCCGAGGCCACGAGGTAGGTATCGCCCATCCGACCCAGACAGAGCGGCCGGAACCCATGAGGATCGCGTACCGCGATGATCCCGTCGTCCGTCTGCAAGACGACCGAGAACGCCCCGCGCACCTGGCTCAACGCATCGATGATGCGGGCCAGCAGCGTATCGGCCCGCGAATGGGCGATCAGATGGATGATGACTTCGCTGTCCGAAGTGGATTGAAAGATGGCTCCGTACGCTTCGAGCTCGTGACGCAACACTTGAGCATTGATGAGGTTGCCGTTATGGGCGAGCGCCAGATTTCCAAATGCAAAGTTGACCGAGAGCGGCTGGACGTTCTTGAGATCGTTTCCCCCGGCCGTGGAGTAGCGGTTGTGACCGATCGCCATCGAACCGGTTAATTGCTCGAGCGCGTGGGAACTATAGATATCCGCGACGAGGCCCTTCCCCTTGTGGACATGAAACTGCTCGCCATCGCCCGAGACGATGCCGGAGGCTTCCTGTCCTCGATGCTGCAGGGCATACAACCCAAGATAGGTGAGATTTGCCGCTTCCTTGTGGCCGTAAATGCCGAAGACGGCACATTCGTCGTGGAACTTATCGGGAGTGATCAAATTGAGGCGCGAGGCGTCAGGCGTCAGACATGAAACGATCGGAAGCTCTTGTTTCTTTCTGTCCATATCCCTTACGTCCGGCTCAGCGCACGTTCGATCGAATAAGCCCACCGGTCGTGAAGCTCATCGACCGGGAGGTCGATGCGGCACCCCTCGCTCCATTGCCCCTTCTCCACATCAATGACAAAACGATCGCCTCCGACCGTCCCGATCTTCATCGCCGGGATACCGGAGTCCCGGGCGCGATTCAATATCTGGTCAACCATCTCAGGCTTCACCGACAGGACCACCCGTGATTGGCTCTCACCGAACAAGAGAGCATCCCGTCGCAATGTATCAAGCGGTAATCTTACCACAGCCCCTCGCCTCGCGTCCGGGGCAGAGATACAACATTCAGCCAATGCGACAGACAGCCCGCCATCTGAGCAATCATGGGCGGATCGCACGACTCCGTCATGAATCACGTTCAGGATGAAATCATGGAGCGCCTTCTCCGCATCTAGACTGAGGAGCGGTGGCGATCCCTGCTCCCGGTGATGGAGCACTTTCAGATATTCACTGCCACCCAGATCCTCCTTCGTCTTGCCCAGGAGGAGAATCGCATCGCCGTCCTGCTTGAACCACTGAGTCATCGTCTGATCGGCTGAATCGATCAGGCCCACCATCCCCAACATCGGCGTGGGATAAATCGAGAGACCGTTGGTCTCATTGTAGAAGCTCACGTTGCCGCTGACGATGGGAACCTTGAAATGTTCGCAGGCATCCTTCATCCCCTCAATCGCCAACACAAACTGCCACATAATGTCGGGCCGCTCGGGATTGCCGAAGTTCAAACAGTCCGTAAGCCCGATCGGCTCCGCGCCGGAGCAGACCAGATTCCTCGCCGCCTCGGCCACCGCAATGCGAGCCCCTTCGTAGGGATGCAGCAGGCAGTAGCGGCTATTACAGTCCACCGTCATGGCAATGGCTTTATTCGTCCCCTTGATCCGAACCACCGCGGCGTCAGAGCCAGGCCGAACCATCGTGTTCGTCCGCACCATGTGATCGTACTGTTCATAGACACAGCGTTTGCTCGCAATCGTCGGCGACTCCAGCAACGACAACAGCGCCGCGTTCGCATCCTTCACATCGGGAAGCGCATCGTAGTTCAGGTTGGTCAACATGTCCTGGTAGGCCGGCGGCGAATAGGGACGATCGTAACGTGGCCCGTCATCGGCCAGCGACTTCGCCGGAATCTCTGCCACCACCTTGCCCTGATCCCTCACGCGGAGGATCCCGTCGCCTGTGACCCGCCCCACCACCGCCACATCCAGATCCCACTTCTTGCAGATCCTGATGCATTCGTCTTCCTTGCCCGCCTGCGCCACCATCAGCATGCGTTCTTGCGATTCCGACAGCATCAGTTCATAGGGCGTCATGCCTGGCTCACGCCGCGGCACATCGGTCAGGTCCAGATCGATTCCGTTGCCAGCACGCGACGCCATTTCGCATGACGAGCTGGTCAACCCCGCCGCCCCCATGTCCTGAATACCAACCAGCAGATCGCCCGCCATCAGTTCGAGACAGGCTTCCAGCAACAGCTTCTCGGTAAAGGGATCGCCCACCTGCACCGTGGGCCGCTTCTGTTCCGACTGGTCGTCAAAGGAATCAGACGCCATCGTCGCGCCGTGAATCCCGTCCCGACCCGTCTTCGAGCCGAAATAGATCACCGGATTGCCGACCCCGGCCGCTGTTCCAAGGAAGATCTTGTCCTTGTGTGCAATGCCGAGACAAAACACGTTCACCAGCGGATTCTGCGAATAAATATCGTTGAAGACGATTTCACCTCCGACCGTCGGCACACCCATGCAGTTGCCGTAGCCCGCAATGCCGGCCACGACGCCCTTAACCAGATGCCGGTTCTTCGCATGGTCGAGCCCGCCGAACCGCAACGCATCGAGCAAAGCAATCGGACGCGCGCCCATCGTAAAGATGTCGCGTAGAATCCCACCCACCCCCGTCGCCGCACCTTGATAGGGCTCGATGAACGAGGGATGGTTGTGCGACTCCATCTTGAATACCGCGCAGAGCCCGTCGCCGATGTCCACGGCACCGGCATTTTCCCCCGGCCCCTGGACCACCCGCGGCCCCGTCGTCGGCAGTTTCTTCAAATGCACGCGCGAACTCTTATAGGAGCAATGCTCCGACCACATCACCGAGAACATGCCCAACTCAGTGATATTAGGTTCCCGCCCCAAAATCCCGACGATCTTCTTGTATTCGTCGTCGGTTAAATTGTGTTGGGCAATGAGGTCTTTGGTAATCGGCTGGATCACAGGTCCCATAATTTAGACTTCACACTCACATTGTTCTTGTTCAGAGTCCGAGCCTGCTCATTTGGAGAATCGACAAACGTTCGCGGCATTGCATCGGCTACCGCGAGCATCGGACTGCCTATTCTAGGCAGGAATCATCTTCAGGTCTTTCTTGTTCCGTTTCAGCGACTCCAGCATCGACAGGAAAATCAGCTTGCCATCGTCATTGCCCAATACCGCTTCCGCGCAACGCTCCGGATGCGGCATCATGCCTAGCACATTGCCCGCGGCATTGATGATCCCGGCAATGTTATCCAATGAGCCGTTCGGATTCGCTTCCGGTGTCACCTTGCCCTCTGGCGTGCAATAGCGGAGCACGATCTGCGCATTCGCCTGCATCGCTGCGAGCGTGACCGGATCGGTGTAGTAGTTCCCGTCTGCATGGGCGATCGGGATCTTCAGCACCTGACCGGACTGGCAGGCGCCGGTAAATGCCGTGGCCGCATTTTCGACCTTCACGGACACATCCTTGCAGATGAAATGCAGCGACTTGTTCCGGAGCATGGCACCGGGCAGCAACCCGGCTTCGAGCAGAATCTGAAACCCGTTGCAGATGCCGAGCACCATCCCGCCGCCCTTCGCGAACTCCTTCACTGCCCCCATCACTGGAGAAAACCGCGCGATGGCGCCGGTCCGCAAATAGTCGCCGTAGGAAAACCCGCCCGGCAGCACAATCGCATCCAGCCCCGCCAGCAAGGTCTCCTTGTGCCAGATCATCTCCACGTACTGGCCCAGCACATCCTTGAAAATATGCTGACAGTCGTGATCGCAATTACTGCCAGGAAAAACCACCACACCGATCTTCATTTCACCACCCTCACTCCGTTGCAGCGAGATGGCAGGATTTGGTTTTACTGCGTGACCTTCTCACCCACCCGCCCTGAACGCGCCAAGACGCGTCGCCGTCCCAAGCGAGGGTCGTCTGCGACCGCACGTTGCGCGAGCAGAAGCCAAGTCCTGCCGTCTCGCCATCTCACTGCAACTCATACCGGTATTCCTCGACAATCGTGTTCGCCAACAACTTTTCGCACATGGCCTTGACCTCAGCCTCAGCCTTAACCTTGTCCTTCTCATCTACATCCACTTCCATGTACTTCCCGACTCGCACATTGCCCGCATTCTTGAACCCCAGCGAATCGAGGGCATGCTCAATCGCCTTCCCTTGCGGATCGAGAATTCCCTGCTTCAATGTCACATGGATTTTGGCTTTCACGGCTTGCTCCTCTGCTCAGATGCTTTGGTCTGTCTGTCCACATATTTTCTGATCCAGAAAATCCCCGCGATCGTCCCGAGCCCACCGAAGACAAGCGCCACAAACGCCCAGCGCCAGGGCGACTCGTTCAGGCGATAGGCCATCATTCCTACCACCGCCGCCCACACAAAAATGGCCGCCACCAACCCGTAATTCATGAACAACCGCAGAAACCCCTTCACTCTTTTTCTTCCTTCTTCCCTTCCCCTACCTTCCTCTAAAGGAAGGATTCGGGGATCTCAATGAGGGGATGGAGGCGTTGGCCTCAACTGCGCGCATCGAACGAGCACCGTTTCACCGTGCGCGTTCTGCGAGCAAAGAGGCCGACCCCACCGTCCCCTATCCGCACACTCTTTTCAGAACTTCCTGATACGCCTCTTCAATCTTCCCCAAGTCCTTCCGAAACCGATCCTTATCCATCGACTCCCTCGTCGTCTGATCCCAGAAGCGGCAGGTGTCCGGCGAAATCTCATCGGCCAGGATCAGCTTGCCGTTGTCCAGCCCGAACTCCAATTTGAAATCGACGAGGATCATCTGTCGTTCACGGAAGAACGGCTGTAGGACCCTATTCACGTGTAACGCCAGCCGCTTAATCTCCACCAGTTGTTCCGGCGTCGCCAGCTTGAGCAACCGGATGTGCTCGTCCGCGATGAGCGGATCGCCCAGCGCATCGTTCTTGTAATACCACTCCACGATGGCCGGATCGATGGGATCACCCTCTTTCAACCCCAGCCGCTTCGCCAAACTGCCTGCCACGACGTTGCGGACCACTACTTCGACCGGCACGATCGTCACCTTCTTCGTAAGCAGCTCCCGGTCGCTCAGCCGTTCGATAAAATGCGTCGGCACACCGGCCTGTTCCAGCAACCGAAAGAGCCGCTCGGATACTTTGTTATTGATGATGCCTTTTTCGACGATGGTCCCGCGCTTCTGCGCGTTGAATGCCGTCGCATCGTCCTTGAAGTACTGGACGACCTGATCCGGCTTGTCCGTCGCGAACACTTTCTTGGCCTTACCTTCGTAGAGTAGCGCGCCTGTCGCCATAGTTATGCCTCAACTGCGGTCACATTCACTGAGCCAACACCTCGATGATCTCGTCCAAGGACCTGACCGTCCCCAGCAAGGTCGGATGACCGAACCGCCGGTTATACCGGTACTCCTTCACCTTCTCCAATGCCAGAATCAAACTCTGGAAGTCTTCCAGCCGTGACGTTTCAAAATAGGTGATGAAATCCAGATCGTCGAGGCCCGTCGCATGGTAGAGCTTCCGCTTGACTGTCTTGTTGTAGGGCAACGCGGCTTCCGTGTGTTCCTGCATCATCGCCGCGCGCTGCTCTTGCGGAAGGGACCACCAGGCCGCATCCTTCCGGATCGGGATCACGATCACATAGGGCTTGGGACCAGGCTCGCTGGGAGCCTTCAGGTCAGCCTTGAGGTTGTCCGGCATGCCCGGCACATAGTTGGCCTTCTTCGTCAGGCCGGAAAAGACCGCACTGTCGGTGAGATGTCTACCAAAGGGGCTGCCCTGAAGATCCAGGAGAAACTGTTGGGTCTCCCGCAGTTCGGTCGCGTGAACACGAAAGAGCAGGTCTGCGCGATCGGATAGTCCGCGGAGAAGATAGAGATCGATCGCAAGTTTCTCTCGATGCTGCTCGACCACTCCCTTCAGGACGGTCAATTGTGCGATGCGTACCGTCTGATCCTGTTTCCCCCAGTCCGCATCAAGACGGAAGGCGGCAAAGGTGCCATAGACGCCAGGCTCACTCAGAAGCTTGTCACGATCTGCTGCCTCAACGGCCGACACCATCACCAGACCGACCAGCACCGGCACAACAAGACGCACAAGCATAGAAACAGAAGATTTCATCGTTTTCTTCCTTTCACTCGCTTATGCGCCCCCGACCCGAATACCCGCCGGAAGATCTTGTCGAGATGGCGCAGATAATACTTCGGGTCAAAACAGGATTTGATCTCCGCCGTCGTGAGATATTTCGCCACGAAGGGGTCCCTGCCGACTAATTCTTGCAGTCCCCCCGCCCCTTTCCAGGAAGCCATGGCATTGCGCTGAACGGCCTCATACGACTCCTTCCGCTGCGCACCCTTCTCGATGAGCAGCAGCAGCAGCCGTTGCGAATAGACCAGGCCTCCGGTGAGGTCGAGGTTGCGTTGCATATTGGCGGGGTAGACCACCAGATGCTTGATGACGTCGGTGATTCGCGCCAGCATATAATCGATTAGAATCGTGCTATCCGGCATGATCACACGCTCGACGGACGAATGGCTGATGTCGCGCTCATGCCACAGGGCGACGTTTTCCATCGCCGCAAGACTATTGCCCCGCACGACACGCGCCAACCCGCAGAGATTCTCCGAGGCGATCGGGTTCCGCTTGTGCGGCATTGCCGAGGACCCCTTCTGTCCCTCAGAAAAATACTCTTCCGCTTCCAGCACCTCGGTCCGTTGCAGATGGCGAATCTCAGTCGCGAACTTTTCGATGCTGGCAGCCAGCAACGCCAGCGCCGAGGCATAGGCTGCATGGCGATCGCGCTGCACGATTTGATTGGAGACAGGGTCCGGCCTGAGCCCCAGCTTGGCACAGACGTACTCTTCCACTTCAGGCCCTTGATGCGCGAACGTTCCCATCGCACCGGAGAGCTTGCCCACAGCGATCTCCTGCCGCACGTGCGTCAGCCGCTCCCGGTGCCGGCAAGCCTCTTCGTACCAAATGGCCAGCTTGAAGCCGAACGAGATCGGTTCGCCGTGGATGCCGTGCGAGCGGCCGACCATCACCGTGTTCTTGTACTTCAGCGCCTGCCGCTTCAAGACGGCGATCAGCTCATCAAGATCCTCGAGGATGAGGTCGAGCGCCTCGGTCATCTGCACGGCCAAGGAGGTGTCCACAATATCCGAAGAGGTCAGCCCCATGTGGAGGAACCGATGTTCAGGCCCGACCGATTCCATGAGCGATTCGAGAAAGGCGATTACGTCGTGCTTCGTCACCTTCTCGATCCTGGCGATCCGCTTCACATCGATCGTGGCTTTCCTTCCGATACGAACCGCAGTGCCGCGCGGGACCTGTCCCGCCCGTTCGAAGGCCGCGCAAGCGGCCAGCTCGACTTCGAGCCAGATCTCATACTTACGTTTCAACTCCCAGATGGCTTTCATCCCGGGACGGGTATAGCGCTCAATCATGGCTCTCTCGTCGTTCGTATCTCGTGAAGCGTCGTTCGCCAAATGACCTTGCGAAGACTTTTTGCAAGATACGCTTCACGCTTCACGCTTCACGGCTCCAGCTTCGGCCCGCTTCGCTGCCAGCGCCAATTCCTTGTTCAAAATCTGATCCAGAATGCCGTTCACGAACTTCGACGCTTCGTCGTCGCCGAAACTTTTCGCCAACTCGATGGCTTCGTTCACCGTCACCTTGGCCGGCACGTCATCCATCCAGAACAGTTCATAGATGCCGGCTCGCAGGATATTGCGGTCGACAATGGGCATGCGACTGATTTTCCAATTGGTGGCGTATTTCCCGATGAGGGCATCCAACTCTTTCTTCTTCTCCAACACCCCGGCTACGAGTCGTTCCGCAAAGGCCTTCGCCACATCCGTGGCCTCGTTCTCCTTCCAGAACACATCCAGCCACAGGCCCGGCCTGCGGTGAATATCGTACTGAAACAGAATCTGGAGCGCGCGCTCCCTGGCTTGATGGCGGGATCCCATGGCTAGGCCTTATGCTTTCGGGGCGCCCGCTTCCTGGCTCTCCGGACGCGCGGAACTTCAGCGCTCGGCTGAGTCTCCTCACCCGCCCGTAACATCCGCATGACCGTCGCCATTTCAATCGCGGACCTGGCCGCTTCTCCGCCACGATTGAACTTGGTCGGCTCAGCCCGCTCAATCGCCTGCGCGATCGTATGCGTCGTCAGCACGCCGAAGATGATCGGCACGTCGGCATCCAAGGACGCCTGCCCGATCCCGCGGCTCGCCTCCGCACTGATGTAATCGAAATGCGGCGTGTCGCCACGAATGACCGCCCCGAGACAAATCACCGCATTGAACTGCTTCGTCCGCGCCATCGTCCGCGCCACCAAGGGAATCTCGAACGCCCCCGGCACCCGCACCACCTCGATGTCGTCGGCCTTGACCCCGTGTGTGGTCAGCCCCTCAACGCAGGAACTCAGCAGCTTACTCGTGACGAACTTATTGAACTTCGCAACAACAATTCCAAACCGCAATCCTGTCGCATCATGAGAGCCTTTTCGCAGTTTCATTCCTCTTTATTTTTTCCTTCCCGCCGGCACATTGATACCCATACGGATGGTCGGGGTAGTCCCCACTGCGCGCATCGAACGAACACCGCTTCATCGTGCGCGTTCTGCGAGCACAGAAACTACCCCAACCATCCGTTTCACACTTTCTTTAGAATGTGCCCCATTTTATTCTTCTTCGTCCGCAGATACTTCACATTCGCCGCACGCGGCTGAATCTCGATCGGTACGCGGTGGACGACTTGCAGCCCATAACCTTCGATGCCGACGATCTTCCGCGGATTGTTCGTGATGAGCTTGATCCGGTGCAGCCCGAGATTGACGAGAATCTGCGCCCCCACGCCGTAATCGCGCAGGTCCGCCTTAAATCCCAACTTCAAATTCGCCTCGACCGTATCGCTGCCCTCATCTTGCAACCCATAGGCCCTGATCTTGTTGAGCAGGCCGATGCCGCGGCCTTCCTGATTCAAGTAGAGCAGGACCCCGCGCCCTTCCTTTTGAATCACTTCCATCGCTTTATGGAGTTGGTCTCGACAGTCGCACCGCAACGACCCTAGAGCATCGGCGGTCAAACAGCCCGAATGCACACGGACCAGGGTCGGATCGCCTCCCTCCACTCGTCCTTTCACCAGGGCAATGTGCGTGATGCCGTCGACTTCGTTTTCGAACGCCACCGCCTCGAAATCACCAAACATGGTCGGCAGCCGCGCACTGGCCATCCGCCGGACAAACGTTTCGCGCTGCATGCGGTATTCGATGAGCGCCTTGATCGTGACCATCTTGAACTTGTGCACTTTGGCAAATTTCGTCAGCTCCGGCACGCGCGCCATGGTGCCGTCCTCGTTCATGATTTCGCAGATCACGCCGGCGGGAGCGAGCCCGGCCAACCGCGCCAGATCGACGGAGCCTTCGGTCTGCCCCGCGCGCTTCAACACGCCACCCAGCTGTGCCTTCAAGGGGAAAATATGGCCGGGGCGCGCCAGGTCGCTGGGTTTGGATTTGGGATCGATCGCCACATGAATCGTCGTGGCCCGATCCGCCGCTGAGATTCCCGTCGTAATGTCTTTCCGCGCATCAATGGACACGGTGAAGGCCGTACCGAACGTGGCGGTGTTCTCAACCGCCTGCTGCGGGAGATGGAGTTCTTCGACCCGCTGAGGGGTCAGAGCGAGACAGATCAAGCCACGGGCATGTCTGGCCATAAAATTGATGGCCTGAGGCGTCACATGTTCGGCGGCGATGACGAGATCGCCTTCATTCTCGCGATCTTCATCATCGACGAGGATAATGAATTTCCCCTTCTTGATGTCCTTGATTGCGTCTTCGATGCTGTGAAAGGGAGAGGCCATGGTTTCCTACAATTCCGCGGAGTTATCGCCCGCTGGTGACGCACCACATAACCCTGTTTCGACCCTCACTGTCAACGGGAAAAACGGCCCCTGTCACCGGTCTGGATCGCCCCCGCCGCCCGTCCGCCTGAGGGCAAGGGCGACGCTGACGGCAGAGGCTAGCGACAAGGCGGCAAAGAGCCAGAGTCCCGGTCGGAACGTGCCGGAAAGATCCTTCAAGGCCCCGAGCCAGAGCGGCAATAAGAACCCGCCGAATCCGCCGGCTGCGCCGATGACGCCGGAAGCGATGCCGATCCGCTTCGGAAACCGTTCCGACACGACCTGAAACACGACGCCGTTGCCGAACCCCATTACCGTGATCGTTCCTATCAAGATCGGCAAGGCCCATCCAAATGGAGGCAGTTGCCCCAAGCCTGCCATCAGCCCGGCGATGGCCGCGAAGACCGGCCCCAGCACCACGATGCCTCCAAGCCGGTCCGCGACGAACCCGCCCAGCGGACGAATCAGACTTCCGAGCAATCCGCACAGCGCCGTCACCGAGCCGGCTTCGACCACATCCAGCCCGTACTGATCGTGGAGAAAAATCGGGAGCGTGCTGCACAGTCCCACGAACCCTCCGAAGGTCACGGCGTACAAGGTGCAGAGCCAGTACGCCGACGGCCGACGCAGCATCTCGGCCAGGTCTTTCCACCACAGCCGATGCCGCTCCGTGCGCGACTGGCCCGCGTCCGACTGCACAAACAGCCAGAACAGAATCGCCGTGATCGCCAGCGGAACCGCCATCAAACCGAAGACCCCGTGCCAACCGACGAGTTGGGATACCCGTGGCGCAAAGAACATAGCCAGCACCGTGCCGCTGTTGGCCGACGCGGCAATGCCGAGCGCCAGGCCTTGATGCGCCGGCGGATAGGCTCGGCTCGCAACCGGAAGAGCCACGGCGAAACTGGCTCCGGCAAACCCCATCAGCAGACCGACGCCCAACATCTGGAGATAACTGGTCGCACCAAGCCAGCCCCACAAAACAGCCCCCGTCACGCCTCCGAGTAGATACAGGCCTGTCCGCTTGGCTCCCAGCTGATCGCTCGCCAATCCCACCCCGACGCGCAGGAGCGCGCCGCCAAGTAGCGGGCAGGCCACCAGCAATCCCTTCTGCGTGGGGCTCAATCCGAAATCTTCCGCGATGGGGACGCCGAGCGCGCCGATCAAGAGCCAGACCATGAAGCTGACTTCGAAGTGCAGCCATGCGCCGACGAGCGACGGCCAGTGCCCGCTCCGCAACGCGGAAACCAAAGTGTTCAATGAAAACATGGCACCCCGTCAGACGTGGTATCTATCCATCCTCACCGAAGCGTCATAACCCCTCACTATAGGAGACCGGCTTTCCATCCTGCAAGGCGGGAGCCATCTTTCCAAGCGCAAGAGCACGGTTTGTCCCGAAACACGGTTCTGTTATAGTCAGCGCACCGATGAGCGCACGCAAACAAGACGAGCTGCACGAGGATTCCATCGAACCGGAAATCGTCGAGCCTTCGGACGAAGACCTCACACAGACGGAGCCGGTGTCGGTCCTCCCCGACCGACCCGAACCGGACGGGCACACGCCGACCGACAGCCACGACGTCGTCCCCGTCACGGCGCTCCAGCAATATCTGGCCGAGGTCCGGCGCTATCCCTACCTCTCCAAAGAAGAAGAACTGCGCCTGTTCCATGAATATCGGACACACGGGGACCGCGACGCCGCCGTGAAGCTCATCATGGCCAACCTGCGCGTGTCCCTCTCGATTGCCGCAGAATATCTCCACACCGGCGCCGACCACATGGACCTCATTCAGGAAGGCAACGTCGGGCTGATGCATGCCATCAAGAAGTTCGACCCGTCGAAAAACGTACGCTTTTACGCCTATGCCGCCTGGTGGTCTCGGGCCTATATCCTTCGCTATTTGCTGAACACCTATCGCCTGGTCAAAATCGGGACGACCCAAGATCAACGAAAGCTGTTCTACAACCTCAAAAAAGAGAAGGCCAAGCTTGAACGGGAGGGGTTCGCTCCAGACACGAAGATGCTCGCCGACCGCTTGAACGTGCGGGAGCGGGACGTCATCGAGATGGGGCAGCGGCTGGGCAACTGGGAACTCTCGTTGGACCAACCGATCGGCGAGGACCAGGAAGGAAGCCTCCTCGATGTGCTCCCCTCCCAGCAGATTCCGGCAGACGAACAGCTTGCGCAAACCCAATTACAGACACTCTTCCGTGCCAAACTGGCCGAATTCATCAAGACGCTCGACGAACGGGACGAAGATATTTTACGAAACCGGATTCTCTCGGAGACCCCTCTCACACTGGAGGACCTCGGCGCCAAGTACTCCATCACGAAAGAGCGGACCAGGCAGCTGGAAGCGCGCATCATCAAGCATCTGCGCGACTACATCAAGAAAGACATCAAAGATTTCGACCGCTTGCGGATCTGACCTCGCTCGATCCCCGCCGAAAGAATGTCTAGAATATCCAATTCTCAATAGGTTATGATCCTCATGTCCCTGTTTTGAGGGCGTGGAAGAATTTCCTCATTTCTCCCCCTTGACTTGGACGAACCTGAGGCTATCTCCTATCCCGTGGTCAGCGGACCAGAGTATCTGCTCGTTCGGGGATATGACGATTACGCCTTCGAGTTCGAGCCTGACCCACATCGTTTATTTTCACTGAGTTAACTTTAGGAGGAGGGTGTTGATATGAGCACTGCAGCCAAGGAGAAGAAGCATCTCGCCAAGGGTTTCCAACCCCTGGGAGACCGGGTATTCGTCACCTACACCGAGGAATTGGAGCGGACTTCGGGCGGGATTTACGTACCGGATAGCGCGAAAGAAAAGCCGCAACGGGGCATCGTCCAGGCCATCGGCAAGAAGGTTGAGCATGTGAAAGTCGGCGACCAGGTCCTGTTCGACAAATACTCCGGCAGCAAGCTCCGCATCGAAGACGAAGAATGTTTGATCCTCAAGGAAGAAGACATCCTCGGCATCTTCACCAGCTAATCACCACTGCACACACCACGACGACGATAAAATAAATAATAAAGGGGGAAACACTATGGCAAAGCAACTTATGTACGGTGACGCAGCGCGCGCGTCCATCCTCAGAGGGGTGAACCAGCTCGCCGACGCCGTGAAGGCGACACTCGGTCCGAAGGGCCGCAACGCGATTCTCGACAAGAAGTTCGGCGCCCCGACGATCACCAAGGACGGTGTGACCGTCGCGAAAGAAGTTGAACTCAAGAACCCGTACGAGAACATGGGTGCCCAGCTCGTGCGCGAAGTCGCCAGCAAGACCAGCGATACGGCGGGCGACGGAACCACCACGGCGACCGTGCTGGCCCAGGCGATCTATCGTGAAGGCGTGAAGAACATCACCGCCGGCGCGAACCCGATGGAAATCCAGCGCGGGATCAACAAGGCCGTCGAAGTCGTCATCAATGAGCTCAAGAAGCTGAGCAAGCCCTGCCAGAACAAAACCGAGATTTCCCAGGTCGGAACAATTTCGGCCAACAACGACAAGACCATCGGCGACCTCATCGCGGAAGCAATGGAGAAGGTCGGCAAGGATGGCGTGATCACGGTCGAGGAAGCCAAGTCCATGACCACCTCGTTGGACGTGGTCGAAGGTATGCAGTTCGACCGCGGCTACATCTCCCCTTACTTCGTGACCAACGCGGAGCGGATGGAAGCCGTCCTGGAAGACCCGCTCATTCTCATCTCCGAGAAGAAGATCAGCAGCATGAAGGACTTGCTGCCGGTCCTCGAGCAGGTCGCCAAGATGGGCAAGCCCCTCGTCATCCTCGCGGAAGACGTGGAAGGCGAAGCCTTGGCCACCCTGGTGGTGAACAAGCTCCGCGGCACGCTCAACGTGACGGCCATCAAGGCCCCTGGATTCGGCGATCGCCGCAAGGCCATGCTGGAAGATATCTCGATCCTCACCGGCGGCCAGGTGATCTCGGAAGACATCGGCATCAAGCTGGAAAACGTGAAGCTCACGGACCTCGGCCGCGCCAAGCGCGTCACGGTCGACAAGGACAACACCACGATCGTGGAAGGCTTTGGCGATCCGAAGAAGATCGAGGGCCGCGTAAAGCAGATCAAGGCGCAGATCGACGAGACGACCTCGGACTACGATCGGGAGAAGCTCCAAGAGCGCCTCGCGAAGATCGTGGGCGGTGTGGCCGTCATCAACGTCGGTGCCGCGACCGAAACCGAAATGAAGGAAAAGAAGGCGCGCGTTGAAGACGCGTTGCACGCCACCAAGGCAGCCGTCGAAGAAGGCATCGTCCCCGGCGGCGGAACGGCCTATCTCCGTTGCATCAGCGCATTGGATTCGCTCAAGCTGGTTGCTGAGCAACAGGTGGGTGTGAATATCATCCGCCGCGCGCTCGAAGAGCCGATTCGTCAGATCGCGGTGAACGCCGGGATGGAGGGCTCCGTCATTGTGGAAAAAGTTCGCAATGACAAGAATCTCAGCTCCGGCTACAACGCCGCGACCGAGGAATATGTGGACATGATCAAGGCCGGCATCATCGACCCGACCAAGGTGTCTCGTTGCGCGTTGCAGAACGCAGCGAGCGTGGCGGGCTTGATGCTCACGACCGAGGTGATGATCACCGAACTGCCGGAAGAGAAGAAAGAAGCAGCCGGCGGTGCGGGTGGCCACAACCACGGCATGGAAGGCATGTACTAAGAGAAGGCAACGAGCTAATAGCGTATAGCTGATAGCTCGGAGCGTTGAACGAAGGGCTCAGCGGGTCACCCCGCTGAGCCCTTCGTGTTTCATGGCCTCATATCGCGTTAGAATGAGCGTCTGCTGGAACGAGTCAAGAGGGCGTCCGGTGATTGTCGAAGTCGAATCAAGTGACAATTGCGAAGCCAGCGTGTTCGCGCGGTTCAAGGAGGTCGGCCCCGCTCGACCGGTTCTTCAAGTTCGGCTCTATGAGCGAAACCCTACCGGTGAGTGGTACTGGGTCACGGGATGGGGCGACGATCCACAGACTCCGGCCTGTTCCGCTTACGCCCAGCTCGTGGAGGATTCGGGATCCGGGCTGACCTACCTGGTCTATGGCGGGATTTACGGCCTGCGGTTCAAGCCGATCAACATCGAGGAACCTTGGAATCTCGAAAGTCCTCTCCAGTGGGGAGAAGCGTATCTTTCCCTGGCCAGCGATCGTGACCTGCGCTTTGCCGACTCGCTTACCAGCTCCGGCTAGCCATGCTACCCCATCGCTCGAATCGTCGCCTTCAGCAGCGGCGAGGTCTTGGGTTCATAGAAGAGCGACCTGAAAATCCGATTCACGATTCCAGTATGATGTTCGTGGTCGGCGAGAAATTGCTCGGCACCGTTCCTGCGGTCTGTCGCATCGTACCCCGCGCGTATTGCGCAACGCTCCAGCTCTTCGTCGGTTTCGGGAAGCGCGTGCGTCTGCAGATCGTGGACCATCTGGAGCTTGTGTTCAACATCCCGGAGAAACACATAGGCCGCGGTGAGATCATCCCGGTCTTTGGCTGCGATCAGCTTCCGGCGGACGAATCGCTCCAACGCACCAAGCGTGCTCCGATCAAGGAGCGCAGGGACCCGCTTACCTGCCAATACTTGAACAGTTTGCACGAGGAATTCGATTTCCCTGATGCCGCCGGTTCCGAGCTTCACATTGCGCCGTTCGTGGCCCCGGTCGGCCATTTTCGCATCGATCATATCCTTCACGCCGCGCACATCACGGACAATCGCTAAGGCCCCTCCCAAATCCGGCTTGTCCGCGATCGAACCGAAAATGAACGGCTTCACCATCCTGAGAAAGGCTTTCCCGACCTCCATAGACCCTGCGACCGGCCAGGCTTTCAATAAGGCGAGCCGTTCCCACACCTGCCCTCTCGTTCGATAGTACTTGGCATAGTCGTCGAGCGACCGTGCTAATTGACCGACCGATCCCTCCGCTCGCAGCCGCAAATCCACCCGGAACACATAGCCCTCGTGAGTTTGTTCTGAGAGCACTTTGGTCAATTGCCTTGCCAGAATCTCAAAATACTCTTCGTTTGAAATGCTCGTGGGCTGCTTGGCGGCATTGCGATTCCGACTGTTCGGCGCCACTCTCGTTTCACCATCGTGAGACGCATATATATAGAGCAGATCCACATCCGAGCTGTAATTCAGCTCATGCCCCCCCAGCTTGCCCATGCCGATGACGGTGAAGCCGGTCTCGACCAATTTTCCCTGTCGATTCCGATGCATGGGTGTGCCGTACAGGGCCCGTAGATCAGCATCCACAATGCGATAGGCCGCGTCGATCAGCACAGAGGCGAGATCAGACAAGGCTCCGGTAGTCTCCGGCACATCGGCCAGCTTCAGTAAATCGCGCACCCCGATGCGCAGCATCTCGCGCCGGCGAAATCGCCGCAACACATCCAGCTTGAGCTCGGTCGCCGAGAGCTGTCCCAGATTGCGCTGGAGCGCCCTCTCCATTCCGGCCCGGGTCGGCGGCTTCGACAGCACTTCCTGTTCCGCCAACCAATAGATGAGCATCGGATCGCGGATGAGGGTAAAGGCCAGCGAGTCGCTGTTCCCGAAGATCGTACACACCAGATCCAACATGCGGGGAGAACTGCGGACATATTCGAGAAACGACGACCGCGTCACGTTCGACAGTAACCGCTCCCAGTGATTCAACGCCTGATCCGGATCTGCGGTGCGACTGACGGAGTCCAGCAGCAGGGCCAGTATCCCGGCCAGTTGCCGACGGTGATGCGGCTCCCCTGCCATGGCCTGAAGATTGGCATCCGCTTCTTTGACGCGCTGAATGCCGTACGAATGCAGGATGGCCTCGACCTGCGCCGGGTCCAGGCCGGAAGCCAGCATGAGCGCGGTGGGGTCGAGCCTGACGACTGGAGCCTGAGCGGGACCGGCACTCTGCTTGACGAACGATGGGTTCCGACCGGGTTTCATATGCGGGCATTATACTGACCGGCCCTGACTCACACAATGAAACCGGCATGAGGTATACTCCGCCCCATGGCGGATCTCGATCGATCGCGCGAGTCATTGCTCACCACGCTGCACCCGCTGTGTCACACCGTCGAAGACGACGTCTTGCGCGATTTCGTCTCACGGATGGACAACGAATACTTCGAACACTTCCCACCGGAGACCATTGCGCACCATGTCCAGCTCGCCAGCAAGCTCACTCCGGAGCACCCCTGCGAGTTATCGGTGCTCGACACACAAGCGGGGCAATCAGAAATCAGCATCGTCGCCTACGACTATTTCTCCGAATTCGCCACGATCTGCGGCCTGCTCTCCGCCTCCGGCCTGAATATCGAAGAGGGGCGCATCTATACGTTTGCCGAGGCTGCCGCCCTGCCGGCTCGGCCTGCCACAGCCTGGCCATCGAAACGTCCTAAAGGTCGCCCGGGCCTGAGCCGTAAAAAGATCGTCGATGTCTTCCTCGTGCACCCGGTGAGCGGCGAGCGATTCTCCGCGCCGGAGCGGGCCGCCCTTACAGAGGCGCTGACCCACATGATTCAGCTGCTGGACGGCGGACAATTCGAAGAGGCCCGGCAACAAGTGAACCGCCGCCTGGTCGAACGATTGGGGAAACAGCGGAGCGCCTTCACCGGCCTGCTCCATACCGTCCAGATCACCTTCGACAATAGCCAATCGCCGACCGATACGATCATGGACATCCGCTCGGATGACACCCCGGCCTTCCTCTATGCCTTCGCGAATGCCCTGGCCATGCGCAACATCTATATCACCAAGGCCCAGTTCGAAAACGACGGGGCCAAACTCCACGACCGCTTCCATGTCAGGAACCGCCATGGGCAAAAGCTGCTCGACCCGGCCGATCAGCAGCAGCTGCGGTTGACCGCCGTGCTCATCAAACAATTCACCCACGCCCTGACCTGGGCTCCCGACCCGGCCAAGGCGCTCGAATCGTTCGACCAATTCCTGGACCTGATCGTCCAGGATACAGGCAAGAAGGCCAAGAGCCAGGCGCTCGATTTCCTGAGCGACAAGCGGACGTTTCCCGTGTTGGCCCGCCTGCTCGGCGCCAGCGACTTCTTGTGGGAAGACTTTCTTCGCCGCCAACATGGCAACCTCCTGCCTCTGCTCACGGAATATCGTGATGCGCCCCTCATCAAGCCGCAGGCGACCCTCCGGAAGGAACTCGACCGTCTGGTCGCTCGCGCCAAAACGGACGAGGAGCGAAAAGAGGCCCTCAACCAGTTTAAGGATCGTGAGCTCTTCCGGATCGACATGAAACACATCGTCGAGCCCTCCAGCAACCTTCCAAACTTTTCCCTCGCCCTCACGGAACTGGCAGAGGTCATCATGGAACGGAGCGTCGCTGATTGCCGCGCCAAGCTGGAGAAGGCCTATGGAAGCCCGAAGCTCGCAGACAAGAAGTCCTGCCCCTTCGCCGTCCTCGGCCTGGGGAAATTCGGAGGGCGGGAGCTCGGCTACGCCTCGGACATCGAAGTGCTGTTCGTCTACGGTGGGTCAGGCAGAACCAGCGGGAAGAAAGGAATTGAGAACAGTGAATACTTCGAACGGCTGGCGCAGGAACTCCTGGGCTGGATCGAAGCCAAACAAGAAGGCATCTTTCATCTTGATGTCCGGCTTCGACCACACGGTGGCAAAGGCTCGCTGGCCAATGCGTTCGAGGAGGTCTGTCGCTACTACAGTCCGACCGGGCTCGCCGCGCCATTCGAGCGGCAAGCCCTCATCAAGCTGCGGCATATCGCCGGGGACGCTCCATTGGGCCATCGCCTGGAAGCACACAGGGATGCCTTCGTCTACGGAGGAGATCCCTGGGACCTTCCCACGGCACTGGATCTACGGAAACAACAGCTCAAACAACTGGTCGAGCCGGGGCAGGTCAACGTGAAGTACAGCCAGGGCGGAGTCATCGATATCGAATATGCGGTGCAGTACCTCCAAGTGATGCACGGACACGACCGAACGAGCCTGCGGACGCCGAATACCCTGCAGGCACTCGCCGCACTGGTGGAGGCAGGACTCGTCACGCGCAGCGATGGAGAGAGCCTCCGAAAAGCCTACGTCTTCACCAGGACCTTGATCGACGGATTGCGCATGGTCCGTGGAAACGCCAAGGACCTCGTACTCCCTCCGCCTGATTCTGAGGAGTTCGTCTTCCTCGCCCGCCGCGTCGGCTACGCGACCGACGATTGGCAGGCGGGTGCGAGACACTTGCAGACGGATATCGAGCAGCACATGAAGCTGACCAAAGCCTTCTTCGAGCGGACGTTCGGGCAGCTGTAAGCCGGTTGCGAACTCTCAGAAATCCAAGGCCTTGTCCCGCATCAGTATGCCTCGCACAGTTTCTCAACGAGATCTCCCCATAGGTCTCCCACCCTCTGCCAGGCGATCAATTGCACGAGCCGAACAAGAGAACTATTCGGCTCACAATTTCATAACATGTGAGCCGAATGCGTGTATGATCCGGCTCATGACTTACAACTGGCAGCAAAATGACTGGCCTGAATTCCGATACGACCTATCCGGTATCCAAGATGACCTGTTTGCGTTTGCCGAGAAAACCGGTCATGCAAGCGGGCTTCTTAAGGGTCTGACAGCAGACGCGCAGGCGGAAACCTCAATCGAGATGATGGTTGTAGAGGCGATCAAAACATCGGCGATCGAAGGAGAACTGCTGAGCCGCAAAGATGTCATGGCGTCCATCCGGAACAATCTCGGTCTGGCCCCCGAAGCGCCGGGCGGAGACAAGCGAGCGGCAGGTGCCGCAGCTCTGATGATCGACATCCGCAACAGTTTTGCGGCGCCGCTTTCCGAGAACATGCTGTTCGACTGGCACCGGATGATTATGCGGGGCCATCGGCATATCGCAGCCGGACAGTGGCGGACGCATGCCGACCCGATGCAAGTGGTGTCCGGACCGGTGGGACATGAACGGGTGCATTTCGAAGCGCCGCCATCTTCAAGGGTTCCGGCGGAAATGACGCGTTTCATCCAGTGGTTCAATGACACCGCCCCGGGCGGGAACTGGGAGATTCGGAAAGCGCCGGTACGCTCGGCGGTCGCGCATCTCTACTTTGAGTCGATCCATCCCTTCGAAGACGGCAACGGCCGCATCGGACGAGCCTTGTCCGAGAAGGCGCTCTCGCAGGGGCTCGGACGGCCCGCATTGCTGAGCCTGTCGAGGGCGATCGAAACCAACCGGAAGCAGTATTACGAGGCGCTGCAAGAGGGGCAACAGTCGAATGAGATCACCCCCTGGGTGACCTGGTTCGTCAACGTAGTGCTTGAGGCGCTGATCCAAGCCGAAGAACAGATCGAGTTCACGCTGAAGAAAACCAGACTGTTCGACCGGTGGAGGGATCAGCTCAATGACCGACAGATGCAGATCCTTCGCCGCATGCTGGACGAAGGCCCGACCGGCTTTGAAGGCGGCATGAGCGCGAAGAAATACATGGTCATCACCGGAGCGTCGAAGGCCACGGCAACGCGCGATTTGCAGGATCTCGCAGACAAGGGTATCGTTGTGCCCGCCGGGGGAGGACGCAGTATCCATTACAAGATCAATCTATAGAACGATTCACCCGCAGCGATACGAAAGACTTGGTGCTCCCGCGAACGGGTGAGACGAGTTCGTCTTTCTAGCCCGCCGAGTCGGCTACGCCACCGACGACAGGCAGGCTGGCGCGAGACACTTGCAGACGGATATCGAGCAACACATGGCGGCCACGAAGGAGTTTTTTGAGAGGACGTTCGGAAAGGTGTGAATGGGAGGGACAGCCTGGTCGTCCTCCTGCTCGCGGAACGCGCACGATGGGACCGATCCAGGCTGGCCCGCAACCATTTGTCAAGGAGAGGGAGGGAAACAAACAAGCTCGGAGGGAGTATTTCGATCAGTGCTTGCCGCCTCCTACGGCGACCGCGCCAACTCGGCAATGCAACCTAATGCCGTCATGCAAGTTCTGAACTACCAGCTGGGCCTGCGAGATCACCTAGACTTTAGGGGCGCCGTTCAGTATCGTACTGCTGACGCTCCCATACCCAAACTGGATAGAGCAGCGGCTTCCTAATCAGAATATGCCGAATTGAAATCTCCTGAAATATCATCTAACTCGTCGAGCTTTCAGGAATCCTCAGTTGGGTGGAGTTGCCTAGAAGTGGCCTGGCTTTGATCTCGGCGGGCACAATCTGGGCACAACTCCTCGCGCGATCGAGTCCCCAGTAATTTAATTGATGAACATCCCACATATAGTACTAGTCATGCTTTTGGCCCCTGACGTTGACTCTTCTTTTCTTACGACTGGCCGAGAGGAGGAAGCGGTGGGATTTCGAAAACAATTGTTGGGCGGAGGCCAAACGGGCACCCGAGAGTGGGAAGAGCAAGTTGCCCAAGACTTCGCCGAAGTAACCGGCTCACCCATCGAAGAAGCGAGAGCGTTCGTGAGGGTATCTGTCGAGGCAGCAAAAACGGATGCTCGGAAGGAAGGCACCGAGAACTTTCCACCGAACTACGGCGATCTTCTTCTTGAAAAAGAGCGTTCTAACCCAAGACTCAAAAACGAGTTGGCAAAGATACGTCAGGAAGGAGTTACTGACGAAGATATACGACGGTACTGGAGCATGAACGATTTGGAGAGACGAGTATTAGAGAAATTCTACCAAGGCATCCTCTACGCTACGTGGAAAATGGCTCGAGAAGCAGGACTATCATCTAAACAAGCAGCAGTGTTCGCTCGGAAATATCATCCTTACTACGGGAACCCAGATGATACGAGGGTTACTACAGGTGACGATAGGCCCCTGCCGATCGAACTTATGATGCGAGAAGATGCCTGGTTCGATAAACAGCGGAGCGGAAATCCCTCCCAATTGAAACAACGGCTAGAGGAACACAGTAGCTATAATGCATTGATACGAGCTGAGATTCGGGCTGGTCGAATATAGCCACGATGTGCCTGACTGTAGAAGCTAGAACTTAATCTGACAGTCAGGTAGAGTCCTCTCCTTCACGAAAGGAGTGAGGACGATGACTGCCGAGCAGAAAATCATCAGGGCGAAGGTTGGCGTGTTGGAATTGGCCAAGCAACTTGGCAATGTCTCCAAGGCCTGTCAGCTGATGGGCTATAGCCGGGACAGCTTCTATCGTTTCAAAGAACTCTATGAGACCGGCGGGGAGGCCGCCCTCCAGGAGATCTCCCGACAGAAGCCGCTCCTGAAGAATCGCGTGTCGGCGGAGGTGGAACAGGCGATTGTGCGGATGGCGATCGAGCAACCGGCTTGGGGGCAACTACGCGT
>JAGXAR010000217.1 GCA_018971525.1 Nitrospirota bacterium | reverse complement strand
TGCTTGACGACCATATTTAACCGCTCGACAGATGTCACCCATCCCTCCACCGATAGAAAGCTGCTGTATTTAAATAAGCCGAGTGCAATCTCTTGGGGAAAATCTGCCAGTTGTTTTCGGGTATGACTCGTGGCAAACGTGGTCAGCACCGGCTCGGATCCTATGGCCCGAGCTGCGCCAATGAAGTCTCGTAGCATGGCGGCGAATTCTTGTTCACCTTGTAGACCCAAATCATTCGCCAGCACGCGGGCTGTTCCAATTCTGGCCGTCAACTGTCCCTTGACATTGGCATATATTGTCGTCTTCTCTACCAATCGATTGGCCCAGGAGAACGGTTTTTCTACTGGTCCCCATCCGTCAAATGATGATGGAGCGACCTGCGAACGCTTGTTCGAGAAGACGTGCTTTGCCAGGGACCCAATGGTCAAGGACATCTGATACAGGATCACGTAGTCCGGCTTCCACTGAGGCCCCCATCGTCGAAGATCATTGACATTTCCGGGAATATCATTCCCGGCCCGCGACGCGTTCAGTACTGCAGCATGAACTCCGCCCTCTCTCAGTAGGCGCTCGAGAATGCTGGGGAAAATCATTGCGGGAGGAAGGTATATGTCTTCAGCGTGGGACGACGACGCCACCCAATAGCGGTGATTCCCAGACTTCCTTTCCGTGGGAATTATTCGGCTACGAAATGGGAAAGTGGGCGTTGGCCCAAACTCGATCATGCCCTTTTCTTGCGCATGCATACTCTGACCAGCAGTTGAAAATCCGAACACCATAGTATCCCATCCGCGCTGGTATGCCCGAACTTCCAGCCCCAACTCCACGAGGACAATAAAGCCAGCGATCCAGATAAATATTTTCAGGTGAGACAAAGTCACATTGACCTTAATCAAGACATAAACTTGAAATTAATAGACTGAAAAGGCCGGGAAGAGCATTCGAGGTCCGTGAATATAACTACCGCGCGCTCCTCACCAAAATCCTGGCATGGAATCAAACCGAATCCGGACCTTCTTCGATCGGAATCTGGCGTTCTCGAACCAGATGTCTTCACTATGCGGTGTGAGCAACCTTTGAATGCCATCCCTAAGGAAAAGAAACCGGCCTCTCACCAAGCCTTGGGAGCGGAATACCCAATCGCTGCTTTGTCTGTACCGCCGTAGGAAGAGCTTCCCCATTCTGGGTCTCAGAAATATTCCGAAGCGCCACAACGAACCCGATCATGACCCATAGGCTTGGATACCACAGTGTAGAAATAAATACACTGCTGACGATGTAGCCGATCAAGCTCCCCTCCATGGCTCTCGCGAGATACACCCGTACATCTTCTCCTACTTGAGCGGTCTGACCGTGCTTCTGCCTTGACTCAACAGGCGCAAATCTCGTCCTCACTAGCTTCAGATCCTTGTAGCACTGCCACAGCATCGCACCTATGATCACGATCCCCACCAGCCCTAGCTCGGCGATGAGGGTAACCCAGGCAGAATGGGCCTGCCGACCTCCGAACGATCTATCGTTAAACTTT
>JAGXAR010000115.1 GCA_018971525.1 Nitrospirota bacterium | reverse complement strand
TTGCTGAGCCCGGACGCTTCAAAGGCCTGCCGGAAGTGCTGCCCGCGCGCTGTGGTATCGGTAGCCAGCCGTGCGCGCTCTACCGGCGGCAACGCGTGGACCGAGGTTGTGAGGGAGCGAATGGCCTTCTCGACGCTCTCATAGGGCGGCGCCAGCTTGAGCTGAGCATAGAACGTTTCGAGGTGATGGCGAAACTCTTCTCGAAGCGCCAGGGTATGATCGGTCGCGGGATCTGTCTGTTCAGACATGGTGTCCTGGACGGATGATACGGGATGGACCGTCGTGATAACAACAGGCTAGTGGTAGGGGCAATTTCATCCATATTTCATAGGAGGGTAGTATGAAGCGCATTCAGCAGTATGTTCTCGGACTCGTTGCCGTGCTGGCCTTGGCCGGTTGTTCGTCCCACCATCATCATGGGATGGCAGGTGAAGAAAAGGGTGATGCCTACTGGCAGAAGGGGCAGCAGGACATGGCATCGTTGATCGATCGCACCGTTAAGGATCAAGGGAAGGCCGAGCAGGTCAAATCGGTCGTGAACGAGATCGTCGCGGAATTGAAGGCAGGCCGCGAGCAGCAGCGCGCGGCGCACCGCCGGCTGTATGAGTTGAATGCGAACTACGCGGCGACTCCGGAGGAGTTCACCAAGGTTCTGGATGACGCGAATAATCACCGGATGCAGTCAGCCGCGAAGATCCTTGCGCTCCGCTTCAAGATGAAGGACCTTATGACGGTGGAGGAATGGAAGGCCTTGTCGGACCAGATGCTGGCCTACAGCAGCCGATACAAGCATAGCGAGTCATCGCCAAAGACGGGCTACTGAGCATTCTTCGCCGGCGCGGCCTTGAGCGGCAGGGATGCCCAGGTCGCGCCGGCGTCGGTCGAGCGGTAGAGGCCGCTCCCGTTCGTGCCGGCATAGAGGATGTGTGAATCGCGCGGGCTCATCGCGAGGGTGCGAATATTCAGCGACGCTAATCCGATGTTGATCGCGGTCCAGGTCTGCCCGCTGTCGGGGCTTTTCCAGACTCCCCCGGGGCCTCCGATATACACGGTTTTCGGCTCGATCGGGTCGATCAGGATACAGCTTACGAACAGATCGGGGAGTGCTTGCCCGATCCGCTCCCATTGTTCTCCGCGTGTCGCGGTGCGAAAGAGGCCTTTCGTGGTCCCGGCATAGACGATGTCCGGGTTGACCACATCGAAGACAATGGCATTGACCCCCAGCGCCATCCCCCCCATCAGCTCCTGTTCGGGAATCAGCCCGTTGTTGATTTTCTTCCATCCCATCGCGGCGCTGTCGGACCGATAGATCCCTCCTGTGGTTCCTGCATAGAGGACTCGAGGATCGCGGGGATGAATAGCGATGGAGACCACGATGTGGACTTCCTTCATCCCGGTCATGCGTTCCTCCCATTCACGTCCGCCGTCTTTGGTGTAGAAGGCGCCGACGGTCGTGGCGGCGTAGATCTGCTCGTTATCTGTCGGGTGAAAGACGAATTGATTGATAAAGGATACGTGTTCTTTGAGTCCGACGTTGTGCGGGAGCCAATGTTGCCCGCCATCCGGACTCTTGTAGACGGCGTCGGCCATCGTGCCGGCATAGATCGTTGCCGGGAGCCGAGGATCGATCGCGAGAGTCGTCACACGTCTTGCGCTGAAACTCGGGAACCGTTCCCACAACTGACCGCCGTCACGTGATTTATAGACTGCATCGTTTGTCGCCACGTAGAGGATGTTCGCATTGGTCGGATGCAGGGCGATGGAAACGATCGCCTCGCTCTCCTTGTTGCAGCCGACACAGAACAAGACAAACACTAGAGAGGTGAATTGAGCGAGCTGAGAGGCGGTTCGAATCAGCATGGGTGTAGTGGCGGGAAACCTAATCATAGGATTCAGCGATGAGTCAAGGCGACCGACCCTGCTACAATTTCTTGATGAAACGTTCGGCGTAGCCGGTCAACTCCATATATCCCTGCCCGTGGATTGGTCGTCCTTGCGCCGAACCCGTCGCGTCGATAGCGCCTTCCCAATAAGTGACTTGTGTACTGCGCGTGGTGGAGAGTTCTTGCTCGGCCATGAGCGGAACGAGTTCCAGCGAGAGTTGTTGCGACGGAATGGTCAGGCGCCAACGCTGCGGATATCGTGCCTGGCTGGTCTGGCTGGTCCAATAACTCGTTGGTTCCAGGGTGAAGTCTCCGATCGAAAGATGGTGCCCGCGTCCGTCGCGGTCAATGACGGTACCGCTTGAAACCGGATCGGACGATCCGTCCGTCCGGCGGAGTCGATAGAGCATCAGTTCCCTCTGGTCGTCGAGTTGCAGACTAAACCAATCCCATCCGACCAGATCCTTGTCGAGGTCGGCCGAGCCAAACTCATGGTCCATCCAACTTGTGCCGGTCACGTCGAACGATTCCTTCCCGATCCTGAGCGTGCCGGTTGTGGCCAGTCTGGTGAAGGAATAGTAATGGGAGGCTTGTCCCGCGGCCGAGCCTTTGCGACTGATGCCCTCGGTGCCATGCACGACGAGTGGTTTTACCGGCGAGACCGTGAGTTGGAGGGCAAGGTCGCCTTCCGTTGCCCGGAGGGTCTGTGTGTCAGAAGTTGACGATGGGGATTCGGCGTTCCACTGATCGATCCAGACGTGGAGCCGATCGCGCGCCGCACCGGCCTTGCCCAAACCGGCCCGGCTGATTTTTTCCGCATAGTGGAAACGACCCTTCCTGAGATCGCTCACGGCGAAATGGGCCAGGTACAGTTGCGTGACGGCCCACTGTGACGGCAGGGTTCTCACTTGGTCTCGCGGCATGCCACGGCGGAAGAAGGTGAGTTGATAGCCGAATGGCCGGCCGTCCTTCGCCGTGAGCCGGCCGGTGTAGTACCACCATTCGGTGCGAAACTCCTCATGCGACCCGTGATCGCGTGGGAAGGTATAGTGATAACCTTCCGTGGCGATTCGGAATTCCTGCGCGGTATCGGTCGCAAACCCTGGCACGACGACCAGCAGACTGCTCGACAGGAACAGGAGGTGTCGAAGATGTCGCCGCAATTCGTGCATGTGCGATGGACCGTCCGTGACGTAAGGGAATCGTCGCTCGCGCTTATAACATGCTTCGATGGGCGGCACAAATCTCCAGTGTTAATGAGGGTTTTCGTCAACTCGATGAGTGAATGAGGTGCCGCTCTCGCCGTTGACAACTTTGTCGACCTTCAGCTATCGTGAGCCATGCAGACCGATCACGAGCGAGAGCACCACGAACGCGACCGCAACGACGGCGTTCCGGCGTTTCCTATTCCCTCAAGGATTCCGGTATTCCCGCTTCCGAATGTCGTGCTGTTCCCCAAGACCTATCTCCCATTGCATATCTTTGAGCCTCGCTACCGCGCCATGGTCGCAGATGCGGCAATGAGCGGGCAGTGCATCGGCATGGCCCTGCTCAAGGAGGGATGGGAAACGGACTATTATGGCCATCCGGCGGTGTTTTCGATGGGCTGTGTCGGTCGATTGGTGAGCGTGCAGCCACTGACCGATGGTCGATCCAACATCCTGCTGCAAGGGCTGGAACGGTTTCAGATTGAACGCGAGTGGTACGACAACGCCTATCGTGAGGCCACGATTGCTGTCACGGTTCGGGGCACAGAGGTGTCGCTCGACCCCATGGTCCGCCAGCGTCTCTTCGCCATTCTAGAGTCCTATCTCCGGTCCCGCGACGATGTGCCCACTTGGCAGGAGCTTTTCCGGGAAGAAGTCAGCGATGAGATTGTCGTCAATACTCTGTCCACCTATTTGGAGTGTACACCCTTGGAAAAGCAGTTTCTATTGGAAGCCGACAGTCTCCACCAACAAGCCCGCCGTCTCAGCGACCTCATCGAGTTCATGATGCACGATCAAGCAGGCGCAAAGGGCTGGGGCTGATGGATCGCGCCATCGCCATCCAGGTGTCTCACCTGACGAAAACCTATGATGGCCAGCCGGCCGTCTCCGATTTATCGTTTCAAGTCTATTCAGGCGAGATTTTCGGTCTGCTGGGCCCGAACGGAGCGGGGAAAAGCACGACGCTCCGGACGCTCATCACGCTGCTGACGCCGACGTCAGGCACGGCGAGCGTATTAGGCCACGACACGGTTCGCGAGGCGGATGTCGTCCGGCAACTGATAGGCTACGTCCCGCAAGAACGGGCCATCGATCGCTTTCTCACCGGTCGGGAACACCTCGAACTCCTCGGCGCGCTGTACCACTTACCGAAGGCTGAAGCCACGAAACGCATCGCCGAATTGCTGAAGCTCGTGGAACTGGAGGAGCCTGCCGATCGTCCGGCGAAAACATACTCCGGAGGAATGAAGCGGAAGCTCGACATTGCCTGCGGTCTCTTGCCGGACCCCAAGATCTTGTTCCTCGACGAGCCGACGTTGGGCCTGGATGTGCAGAGCCGGCTCCGGATTTGGGACTACGTGCGGATGTTGAAGGCGCGCGGCATGACGATCGTGATGACGACGAATTATTTGGATGAGGCGGACCAGCTCTGCGATCGGTTGGCCATTATTGACGGGGGCAAGATCAAGACGCTCGGATCGCCGGCTGAGTTGAAGGTCGGGCTGGGCGGCGATATCGTGTCGTTGACCTTGAAGGACCGGAGTAAGATCCCCACGTTGGTGTCTGCGTTGACGGGCCAACCGGCGATGCGCGCGGTCAAGGCGACGCCGGGCGGCCTGGATATCCGGGTTGAGTCGCCGGAGAAGGCTCTGCCCGCGATCCTCGAGTTCGCCAATCGATTGGATTGCCATTTGGAGTTTATCGAATATCACCGGCCGCGGCTGGACGATGTGTTCATCGCCCATACGGGGCGATCCATGACAGAATCAGTGCAAGACATTCAGGTAGTATAAGGAGATATGGTGGCGCAGTACTGGCAGGAAATTCATGCGTTGACGATGCGGTGGGTCCGGCGGCTCAGCCGCGAGAAATTCAGTATGTTGTTCACGCTTGTGCAGCCGATGCTGTTCTGGCTGATCTTTTTCGGCAACCTGTTCCAGCGGGCCGCGGATGTGCAAGTGACGCAAGCCCCGAACTACATCAGCTTCCTGACAGCCGGCGTGGTCGTCATGACGGTGCTCAACAATGGGCTTGCCGGGGGCGTCGACCTGCTTTTCGACAAGGAGAACGGGTTTCTGGAGCGGCTGATGACCACGCCGATCCATCGAAGCTCTGTGATTCTGAGCCGGTTCATCTTCGTGATGACGATTACCTCGCTCCAAGTGCTCGTGATCCTCGGGGTGGCCTTTCTCTTCGGCGTCCAGCCGGCGACGGGACTCCTTGGCGTTGCAGCGATCCTGATGATCGGAATGCTCTTTGGCGTCGGTCTCACGGCGATTTCCATGGCGATGGCCTTTTCCGTGAAAAGTCACGGCGATTTCTTTTCGGTCCTGGGCTTCCTTTCGCTGCCGATGATTTTCTTGAGCTCGGCCTTGGTGCCCTTGGTGGCGATGCCTGCGTGGATGGGATTCCTGGCCCGCTTCAATCCGATGACCTGGGCGATCGATGCGGTGCGGCCGTTGATCCTTTCCGGCTGGGCTGAGGCTCTTCCCCATGTCGGGATGGTGGTGGTCGTCATGGTGATTTTTGACGCCCTCTGTCTGTACGGGAGCGCGAAAGCGTTCCGTCGGGCGATGGGCTGATGGGCGGGCTTTCCGGGAGTCCCACCATGCTGGTAAACGAGAGTCAAATCCGGGCCCTGATCCGACTCCTGGCCGATGAGGACGAGAGGATCGTCCGGACCATCAGCGGCAAACTCATCGACATCGGTCCCTCAGCCGTTCCCCTCCTTCAGGAGGCGGAAATCGAACAGCCGGAAATGGCTGACCGTCTTGTCTCGGTGCTCGAGGAAATCCGCGGCGGCAAGCTCGAAGATGAACTCACGCAACTGGCGGCGCTGCCGGATGGCCCGATGGATCTCGAACAGGGCGCCTTTCTGATCGCCCGGTATGCCTATCCCTCCCTGGCAGTCACCTCGTATACGCGACAGCTCGATGAGATGGCGCAGGAAGTTCAGGACCGGATCGGTCCGCGGGCATCGGGGGAGGAAACGATCAAGACGTTGAACCGGTATCTCTTCACGGAGCAGGGCTTCAAAGGCAACACGAAGAATTATTATGAGTTGGAGAATAGTTACCTCAATTGCGTGATCGACCGGCGAACGGGTATTCCGATCAGCCTGTCGACGGTGTACCTCCTCGTCGGGAAGCGGTTGGGCCTCCCGGTTCACGGGATTGGGATGCCGGGGCATTTTCTGGTGAAGTACGAGTCAGACCGCTACAAAGTCTTCGTCGATTGTTTCAACGGAGGGGCGTTGCTGACCGAGAAGAATTGCCAGCGGTTTCTCACGGAAGCCGGTTATGGATTCGACGAGAAATATCTGCAACACAGCCCGGTGCGCGCCATTCTCTCCCGCATGATCAAGAACCTCTTGGCCATCTATGCCAAACTCGACGAGCCCCTCAAGAAGGCCCGCCTGACGAAATTCATCGAGATCCTGGGGTGCGACAACAGAGAAGGCGGACTCTAACCGATATTCGCGCGAGACTCGCGAGAATATCGGGACTGGTGACGCGGTCGAAGGCAGAAGTGTTCAGAACTTCGAGTCGCGCCTGTCGCGCACGTCTTGCCTGACGCGCTCACAATTTGATCGCCATCAAGTCCCGTGCCACCACGATCTTTCCTCCGAACGCTTCCCCTGCCTGTTCCCGCACATTGTATCGTTCGGTGATCGGATACAAATGCGACAGCACGAGCCGGCCGACTCCGGCCTCTCTGGCCACCTCCCCACATTGACCGGCATGCAGATGGACCGGGTTCGGACGACTAGCCGGGAAGGAACAGTCCAGCACCGCGAGATCGGCGTCTCCACAGAGGCGCACGAGGCTGTCACAGTATTGCGAATCGCCTGAGTAAGCCAGGGCCTTGCCGCCATATTCGATTCGATACCCCAGGCAATGGAGGTCCTGCGTGTGGGTCACAGTTCTGGGAATCACAGTTGTCCTTCCGATCGCAAACGCCCGATCGGCCACTTCTTTGAAATGAACCGGGAACGGGGCGTGTGTGAAACCCGGCAAGGCGGCGAAGAGGGCCCGGAAGAGTTTCTTGGTCCCACGAGGGCCGATCACAGTGAGCGGCGGCCGCGCTCCTCCTTGGTATTTCGTAAAGATCATCGCATCGAAGAAATAGGTGATGAAATCGGAAAAGTGATCGGCGTGGTAGTGGGAGAAGAGAATGTGGGTGATCCGATGCCGGTTCACGCCGGTCTTCAGGAGGTTCCCCAGCGTGCGTGGACCAAAGTCCAACAGTATCGTATGGTCGGTGCGCACGAGATAGCCCGAGGCTGCTCGCGTGGGGTGTACGTTCGTGCCGGATCCCAGAATCGTCAGGCGCATAGGTCAGATCAGGTTGAGGTTAAGGTTAAGGTTAAACCGAACAGGGGTTACTTGCCACTCTGAGCCTCAGCTTGAGCCTCAAGCTTCTTGGCGGAAGCTATCCCTCAAGCGCAGCAGCAGCGCCCTGGCCACGTCTGCGTCTTTCTGGCTCAGCGCCCGTTCGAAGAACGGCCGGATGAAAGCGATATGTGCGGCAAACGTATTGCGGAACATGGCGTTGCCCTTCTCCGTCAATCGAATTTTGACGCAGCGGCGGTCGCCTTTCACGGAGTCCCGTCGAATGAGTCCCTTCGCGACGAGTCGATCGAGGACGCCCGTCAAGGTGCCCTTGGTGACCAACGTGCGGGCCGAGAGCTCGGAGCAGGTCAATCCATCCGTGTCGCCCAGCGTCGCGATCACGTCGAACTGTGAGGGCGTCAAGCGCAAGGACCTTATGTGACGGCTATCGAGCAGTTCGAAGGCCAGATAGGCTTCGACGAGCGGTCGCAATACTTTCAGGTAGGGATCGTCCTTGAGATCCGGCAACTCCATAGCGAAAGAATAGTCCG
>JAGXAR010000004.1 GCA_018971525.1 Nitrospirota bacterium | reverse complement strand
CGGGAGACGCTCGACGCGCTCAGCCCAAAGGCGGGGGGCACCGCCTCCGCACAGGCTTCGTACTGCCGACAGGTCAGGCCCACCAGGATCTTCCTGAACAAGCCCGCATCGGCCGCCCGTGGGCATTGGAGTTGTTCGTATGTCGTGAGGGCGACCTCGCGGTTCGCCGCTTGGTTGCGCACCCGCGGCACGGCGATGGGCAGCTTCTGATCGGCCAAGTAGACCGAGCCGCGTTGCCGCCCCCAGCGGACCACGCCCGCTTGCCCGCCCGTCCGGCAGTACCGTGGGCCGGCCCACGCGGTCACTTCGGCGTCCAGCGCCTCTCCGACCGCCTGCAGTCCCAGCGGAATAAGGGCTTGGATCAGCGCCACCTTCGTCTCGATCTCCTCCGTCGGCAAGCCAGAGGCTGCTGCCGACGCCCTCACGTCTTTCACCTTGCCTTGTCGCTGAATCCGGACTACGCTTTTCATGAAGCGGCTCCTTTCCTTGGTGTGGAGGTGGTGGTTGTCTGAGCAACGATCACTGCACCACACCGGGGCCGCTTCGTCAATTTTCAACTAAGCCTGACACACCTTCGGGTGAGTTGTGGTGGGCTGGGTCTATTTGGCACCAGGTTGGCACCAATATTCACTAGGAAGCATTTGTTGCGTTGACTCAAAAGACAGACAAGTACAGGTTTGCCTTTCAACGCAGGCACACCGTGAGTAGCGGATTGGGCAGATTTGATCTAAGGAGGATTCAATAGAACAATAGTCATGGCGAGAGCACCGGTGTGGAACGCACTATATGCCATTGTCCTTTCTTACGATGGAGATCTGATGGGCTTGCCCCCTGAGCGTGTCAGACTGGCGTGGTATCTTTCCTTGTCTCTCAGCTTCCGACCAGAATAGGTGATTGGAAGTTCCCCTGCTGGGCTGGTATCTGAAACAGAATCCTGACGCCGTCGTCAGCCAGTGCTATGTCAGGGAAGGTGTCTCCATTCAAATCGACAATGAACACACCAAGTGGTTGACTCGTCCCTGGCCGATTCACTGCGGCTTGAAAGGTTCCCGGCCTGCCTGGCTCCTGGAATAGTATTGACACACTTCCGGTGTTGCCAAGGCTGCCCGCGTTTGCGACCACTACGTCCACGTTCCTATCGCCATTGAGATCCCCAACGGAAACGGACTGAGAGCGCGCGCCCGTAGCGTAATTGGTGACAGCCAAAAATGTTCCTGGAGAAAGCGAATTGTTAAGGAGCACGGAGAGGCTGGCCGTAGCTGGATTGTCTGGAGTGCCTAAATTCGCAACCGCAAGGTCAGGAAAACCATCAGCATTAAGATCAGCGATCGCCACGTCGATAGGTTGAAACCCGGCAGCAACAGTTTGTGGCGACAAGAAATTGCCAGATCCTACAGGGCTCTGCAGGAGAATGCTGACGTTCCCGGCATCAGGACTAGTAGCGACGAGATCGGCTCGACCATCCGCGTTGAGGTCGCCGATAACGACTGACGAGCAATTGACCCTCAGGCTTATTGGAGAAAGAAAAATTCCCGCGGCGCTCGGATTCTGGAAGAGAATGGAAAGCCCGGAGTCAGCCACTGCAATATCGAGGTGCCCGTCTCCATTCAGATCTCCGATCGCAACCCCACTGGGATGAGCGCCCACCTCAATGTTTTGTGCTGTCAGGAACGTGCCGGGCGAGGAGGAATTTCCGAAAAGGATCGAGGTACTAGCAGAGGTACCGTTTGCTGTAACCAAATCAATGAAGGTGTCGCGGTTGAGATCCCCTATGGAGACCTTTTGAGGATCGCTGCCTACGCCATGGTCTATGCTGCCGCCGAACACACCAGGCAAGGACTGACTTTGCAGAATGACCGAAACTTGACCAGCGAGTGGGGGTGGGCCAGCGATAAAAATGTTGGTTGAGGCGAGATCAGAACGACCGTCGCCATTCAGATCGCCTGCTGCAACTGAGCTCGTCAGCGTGGAAGGGGGGATCACCGCCGAATGATCATTATGATCATTGCTGCAGGCCTCGAGCGCCAAGACAATACACCCGGCGATAAGTAGGCAGGCCAATGACGAAGGACGTAGTTTTGCCACCCTCACACCACATGTGCGTTACTATCAAATCCGTTGATCATGCTAAAGCAGTAGCTGATGCACCATCAATCCATCTCTTGGGGGGGTATGATCGGGAGGTGAAGAGAACCAAGGAAGCCCGCTGATTAAGAGTCAGCGCGCAATCCTAGGAACAAGAAAACGTAGAAATTCTGAATTTCCTATCGCCGCAGGGGCCTGGCAGGAGCGGAGGTCACCGGAGTCCCGGGGACCCACCGAGGCTTGACCACGGAAACTGCCTGGTCTGCGAGGGAATTCCCGAAGGCGTTCCGCCTGGCTGAGCCCGTGAAGGTTGCGATGGTCATCACGGCGCTGAAGAATGAGGGCAGGAGCTGGTTAGTTGGACGTTCGGTTGCCGGCCAGACTGCCGAGGCAGCGTTTCGCCCAGAGGTAATTGGTCGCCAATTGAGGTTGATTGGCTCGGCGAACCATTTCGGCACCGAGGAGAATGATCGCTCCGCCCACCATGGTGCTGAATTGGATCGGTTCACCCAAGTATAAGTGGGCAAAGAGAATCGCGCACACGGGGGTCAGGTTCTGATATACGGCGACGGTGGCGGGCGAGATGGTTTGGAGCGCGCGATAGCGCAGGAGGAAGACGGAGGCCGTGGCTACTCCAAATAGTCGCCCATGGCTGCACCTCCCAGTTGAAGGATGTGCCCGCTCGCCTCGGCGGAGCGAGCACCTGACAGCGCCGCGCGCGCTGGTCATGTGAGCCCCGATCATACCCCAGCCACGTCGGGGCAGCATTTTTCATTTTATCATTCTGATCACTCGTGGGACTGAGGGCCTATGGGCCGGAACGGGTGTGGTCTGAGGTAAACGAACCTGCTCACGATTCAAAGACGGGAAATCGGAACCGGTAAGTTGGAGGATCTCGCGTGCCGCGGAGGACCTAATCCCAACGAGGGTTCAGCCTTCCTGGCAACCTGCGGAGGTTGCTGAACCCGACGAACAAGTTCGGCGCCACCAACGACGGCTACCCCGCCGATGATGGTCTGTAGCCCGATCGGTTCTCCCAGATAGAGATAGGCCAAGACGATCGTGACCACAGGAATCAGATTGTGATAGGTCCCGACCGTGGAGGGGGGCAGAGATTGTAACGACCGGTAGCGCAGAAGAAACACAGCGGCCGTCGCGAGGCCGATGTACACGACTGCGGCCGTAATGAGCGGCGAAAACTCCCCGCGTTGCGGCTCCGTCCATTGTAGAGACCCCAGAAAGAGTACGAATGCGCTGCCGCCGAACATGACGGTATTGGCAACCATCACACCAAACCGTTTCACGACGCTGGCACTCAACACAATGTGGGCCGACATCATCATCGTGAACACCAGTACGAGCATATCGCCAAATCCAAAACCCGCCGCACTAGATGGGACTCCATCGGACACGGCAATGAGGCACCCAATCATCGACAATGTGATGCCCGCCACTTTGGCAAGACCCACTTGGTCTCTCCTCAACAGCACACTGAATGTTGCCGTACAAGACGGAAGGAGGCTATAGATCAGCGCATAGTGCGTAACGCTGGTATACATGAGCCCACATGCGGCAATCGCATATGAGAAAACACCCAGGAATCCCACCAGTGTCAACCTCACGAGATCCGACGCTCCCAACGCCAGCAATCCTCTGCAATCCCACACGAGCGTCACTGCACCGAGAAAGATGAAGCCGACCGTCACCCTGATCTGAGCCAACCTAAGCGGCTGGACATCACTATGTTGAAACACATACTTAATGATGAGCGTGACGGAGCTCAACAGCACGACCACGCCGAGCAGACAGAGAAGCGGCGCAACGGAGGATGTGACTGTTAGCGGACTGCTAGGCTCCCTCTGAAGACCGGCCATCGGTCAGAATCCCCCGAGGTTTAGGGTGATTAATTGTTCAACGAACGACGAGAGATGTTTTTGGTCTTCGGGGAAGATGTCGGTGATGCAAGCGCCCACATGGGGAGGGCTGACGCGTGTCACCAGAAGTGAACAGTGGATCGCACAGGACTTTGTCAGGTTGAATTCCAGTTGCAGCGCCTCACCGACCGTCACGGAAAGGTCGGTCTTCAGTTGAACCCCCTTTTCTGTCAGATCCAACACCTCGCATCGGGCGACTATGGCTCCCTGATGAATCTCCCCGCTCCGCTCAAGGGCGATTCGAAACAGTTCCCGTTTTTGTTGCATGACAGCCTCGATGGTCCCGCTGAAACCATTGCAATGGGCACCATTGACCACGAATGACGCTGTCCTAAGAGTAGCAGATAGGCAGGTTTTGCCCATTCGGATCATCGAAGCCTGGGGAAATGGTGTCCGGGAAAGGCATCATCACAGGGGTGCGCCACACACATGGCCTGTTATAATCCCCTACACTCTCAATAACTTGCCCCTCCTTTCCTGTTTGTGAGGTACTCAAATGGCTGCCGCTTACCAGCACAACCCCGAGCTGGCCCGTACTCTGATTCTCGATGAGCTGTTCGATCTGTCGCTCTATCAGGCGTTGCGGAGGATTTCTTCGGACAGCGATGCACAGCAGACGTTGGGTGAGTTGATTCACATCGAAACCCGGCACCTCGCCTTCTGGCAGAAATTCTTCGATACCAAGCTTGACCGCCTGAATTTCGGTCGGCGGATAAAGCTCTGGTTCTTCACGCGGCTCTGCCGCCTGTTTGGCATCACGGCGGTCCATCTCGTCTTAGAAGCAATCGAGGTCTACGGGGTCAGAAAGTACCTCGCCCTCTGGAAAGCCTACCAAGACCAGCCGCTGGGCGAAGCGCTCAAGGGTATTCTGCAAGACGAGTTCAAACATGAGGATATACTCGTGACGAAACTGACCGAGCGGAAGATCAATCCTGAAAAGATCCGCAATATCTTCCTTGGCCTTAATGACGGCTTGGTGGAGATCCTTGGCGCGGTGAGCGGATTTTTCGGTGCGTTTGGCGACGCCGTGACCGTCTTGATCGGTGCCGCAACCACCGCGGTGGCCGGCGCGCTATCGATGGGAGCCGGCGCGTTTCTCGCCCTGAACTCCGAAAAGGAGGTGCGGGCAATGGAGTCCGCGAAGAAGCGATTCCTTGGAGAGGAAACCGGCCTGGCAGAGATGCAGGAGCAGCCGTTGAACTCAGCTTTATTTGTGGGCGGAGCCTATGTCATCGGGGCACTGGTGCCGGTGCTCCCCGTGCTCTTCGGCGCCAAGGACGCGCTGGTTTCCGTCCTGACGGCGGGCACGATGGTCATCCTCGTATCCACGATACTGGCGTTCCTGTCCGGAATGGAGATCAGGCGACGTATCCTGCTGAACCTCCTGATCATCACTGTGGCGGTGAGCGTAAGCTATGCGATTGGCTTGGCGGCCAAGAATCTGTGGGGAGTCGCCGTCTGAGAATCAGCAACTAGCGGACGTTGACCATCGGCAGTTCGCGCGAACCTTCTGCTTCCTGTTGAATGCGTAACCGTTCCAGCCGTGACTCTTCCATCACGTGGTGGAGCACCTCATCCGTCATCTGGGTCATCTGTGCGGCGGCGTCTTTCATCTCGGCATGCTCGACCGCCCGCGAGAGCACCTCTGCCTTCGTGGCACCTTTCTTCTGGCCCAGGAACGGCTTGATGATAAGGTAAGCCACATCCCGTGCCGGCATGAAACGGAGGAATCGCCGAAGCAGCCGGAAGGTTTGCAAAGGATAGTGCATGAGCTTATAGATGAACAGTCGCTTGAGCCCTTGACGGCGAACTTCATTGATCACTTCGCCTGGCAAGCAGGTCGGATCGATCTCCGAACACTTAAAATACTTGTACCAATCGGTGGTTTCACTGACCAACCCGCGCTTCACATATTCTTGCCAGAGCGGGGTCCCTCGATACACACAGAGGCGATTGAAGCCGAACGTGTCGAGCGGCAGCTTGGAGGCCAGATCGAACGTGGCATTCATATCTTCAACTGTTTCATCTGGGTTGCCCACGGTGAAGAAGCCGTGCACGATCTCGATGCCGGCCCGCTTGGCGTTCTTGACGGCGGTGGCCACTTCCTCCAGCGTTTGTTCTTTCTTGAGCCGATCGAGAATCTTCTGACTCCCGCTTTCAATCCCGAACATGACCGTCCGGCAATGGGCCTTGGCCATGGCGGGAAACAAATGCTGGGCAACCGAGTCCACGCGCCCTTCGATGCCCCATTGGATCCTGAGCTTCGCGTCCATCACGCCTTGGCAAATCGCCTCGATCCGCTTAGGTTGCAGCAGAAAATGGTCGTCGACAAAGTAGACGGAACCGTAGCCGCATTCTTCGAGGTACTTGAGTTCGCTCACCACATGCTGGGCACTCCGCGCGCGCCACTTGCCTTCGTTGAAGATCGGAATGTCGCAGAACACACAGGGCCAAGGACAGCCTCGGGATGTTTGCATTGTCGTGAACCGCTCCATTGAGAGCACCGCCGGCACATCGAGCGGCATCGATTCCACAAAGTCGAGCGGGAGGCCTTCGCGATCGGGGAAGGGCCACTGATCGAGATGGCGTTCCATCGGCCGGCCGGGGTTCTGGATCACCTGGCCGTCCTTGGCCCAGGTCAAGCCTGCGACGCCAGCGGGATCTTCGAACCGCTCCAGTAGATCGAGGAGCAACTGCTCCCCATCTCCGCGACAGACAAAATCCACTTCAGGACACTGCAGTTTGACCAATGCGGCGTTCAAGCTCGCAAAGACGCCGCCGAAAGCCAGCTTGACCTTCAAGTTGGCGGCGCGGATCTGACGGGCCAGGATCTTCGCATAGGGATAACTGGTGGTACTGAGGAAACTGAGGCCGACCAGGGCCGGTTGTTGCCGGCTGATCTCCTCAAGGATCACCTCGTTCGGCGTGTCGGGGTTGGCCTGATCGAACATCACACACTCATGGCCGGCCTGTTTGAGCACCGACGAGAGGGACATGATGCCGATGGGCGGGAAGCCCATCACCCTGATACGGCCGTTTTTCGCGCGTGTTTTAGCCGGGAGGGCGTAGAACTGTGGGTCGCGAACGTGGATGAGAAATACTCGCATTTAGTCAGCCTAACATGAATAACATGGCAGGAGAAGGGAAATTACTTGGCTCCCAGCGAGAGAAGACCAAAAATGGCTGAACCTAACAGGATGCAAAAAACCGATCCGACCAGCCTGAAATCCAATGGTCTGCCTGTCTGAGAAAACAGGACAGGACCTCGAAGGATGCTCACAAAGTTCGTCATGCAAGGCCGCGTGGGGAAAGGCGCGTCTCGGCGCGCTGGGAGCGGGTGGATGAGAAGAGCGACTTTTTCAGTATCCTGCAAAAAACAACTTGAGGATGCGGTGCTGGATCACCCATCCACTCTTTCTGATCTTCTGACGCACGAACGAGGCGAGGTTCTTACTTACCGCCCGAGCGCGGCCTTGACCGCATTGCCGATCTCAGCTGGATTCTTGACCACTCGGACACCGGCTGCTTCGAGGGTCTTCATTTTCTCGGCCGCAGTACCCTTGCCACCAGAAATAATGGCACCGGCATGGCCCATACGCCGTCCTGGCGGCGCCGTTATCCCGGCGATGAAGCTGACGACCGGCTTCTTCACCTGCTTCTTGATGAACTCGGCAGCTTTTTCTTCTGCATCGCCACCGATCTCGCCGATCATCACGATCGCCTGAGTCTCTGGGTCTTTCTCGAACAACGCCAGCACATCGACGAAGCCTGTTCCATTGACTGGGTCGCCGCCGATTCCGACACAGGTTGTTTCACCAAGCCCGAGCGCCGAGAGCTGATGCACCGCTTCATAGGTGAGGGTCCCGCTGCGTGACACGACACCCACGACTCCCTTCTTATGAATAAAGCCCGGCATGATGCCGATCTTCCCTTCATCGACGGTGATGACGCCGGGGCAGTTTGGTCCGATCAAGCGGACGTCACGGCCATAGAGTGCACGCTTGACCTTGACCATGTCATTGACCGGGATACCCTCGGTAATGCAGATCACGAGCTTGATGCCCGCATCGGCGGCTTCCAGGATCGCATCGGCGCAAAACGGCGGGGGCACAAAGATCAGCGAGGTGTCGCACTGGGTCTTCTTCACGGCATCGCGCACCGTATTGAAAACCGGAATGCCCTCAACCTCCTGCCCTGCCTTGCCAGGCGTCACGCCCGCGACGACCTGCGTCCCATAGGCCTTGCACTGCGTCGCATGGAACGAACCTTCCTTGCCCGTGATCCCCTGCACCAGCACCCGCGTGTTTTTGTTCACCAGAATGGACATAGAGTAATCCCTTTACCGACTCATGTTTCTAAAAGTAGCCCTTACGGTGCGCTTCCTCGATGGTCACTCGATGCATGTCGTATTGCGTTTCGTTCATGATCGTATTGGGACCATCCACAAATGGCATGGCAAAGAGGAGGAAGAACTGAATCCAGAATCCGAGCCCCTCGTTCTGTTCAATGATGCCGATGACTTTCTGTTGACGATCTCTGTAACTCGTATTCGCGATCAAGTCTTGTGACACATAACCGGGAATCACTGTGAAGGTGAAGGCGGATATGACTCCAGACCAAGACAGCCCACCACCTTCCTTCCCTAAGATGATTATGTCAGCCTGGAGATCCGTCGGCTCACCCGTGGTGACGACGGAAGAGAAGTACCCTGATTCGGTATAGGCTTTCACGGCTTGCGCGCGAGAATCTTCTTGAGCATTCTGACTTGTTCCCTGACCGGGACCCTCTGGACGTCCGGCCTCCATCACATTGAGCGCGATAGATTTTACCGCTTGTTGGTTCGTGCGCGGCGGCCATTGGGCAGGCCGCTTTACATTCCCATCCCGAACCATCATGCATCCGGGAGAGCCGACCAGCAACAAGGCAAGTAGTAGAATAGTCACTCGCATAAGAAACTACGCGGCTTTTCCCGTCAACTTCACAATCTTTTGCGCCGCTTCCCACAGATCGTTTGCCACCTCAAGCTTAAGGCCGGACTCTGCCAACAGCTTGCGGCCTTCTTCTGCGTTCGTCCCTTGCAGCCTGACGACCAACGGCACGTTGATCTTCACTTCTTTGGCCGCTTCGATGACGCCATGTGCAATCCGTTCGCAACGAACGATGCCGCCGAAGATGTTAATGAAGATGCCCTTCACGTTCGGGTCCTTCAGGAGGATCCGAAACCCCGCAGCCACGGTCTCCTTGGTGGCGCCACCGCCGACATCCAGGAAGTTTGCCGGTTCGCTCCCAGCCAGCTTGATCACGTCCATCGTCGCCATAGCCAGGCCCGCGCCATTCACCATGCAGCCGATGTTGCCGTCCAGCTTTACGTAGTTCAGATTATTTTCTCCCGCTTCGATTTCGAGCGGGTCTTCTTCATGCAAGTCACGCATCTTCTGCACATCGGCATGCCTGAACAACCCGTTGTCGTCGAACGAAACCTTGCCGTCCAACGCGATGAGTTTCTTGTCACTGGTTATAACCAACGGATTGATCTCCACCATTGCCGCATTCTTGTCCATAAACAGGCGATAGAGGTTTCCCAGCATCTGGATGAAGGGGGTCACGACGGCCGCTTCCATGGCAGGCAGCCCGAGCGCGAAGGCGATGTTTCGCCCGTTGTACCCCTGGAACCCAACGGCAGGATCGATCGATTCCCGAATGATCTTCTGCGGCGTGTGGGCGGCGACTTCTTCGATCTCCATCCCGCCTTCCGTACTCGCGATAAACACGGGCCACCCGCTATCCCGATCGACGAGGATGCTCACATACAATTCCTTGGCAATCGCGGCGCCTTCCTCGACCAGCAACCGCCGCACTTCCCGCCCCTTTGGGCCGGTTTGGTGGGTGATGAGCGTCTTGCCGATCAGGTCCTTGACCAGGCCGGGAATAGCCGTCTTGTCCTTCGTAATTTTGACGCCGCCGGCTTTGCCGCGACCTCCTGCATGGATCTGCGCCTTGACGACAAAGACCGGGGTATTGAGTTCTGCCGCCCATGCCGCTCCTCCTTCGGGTGAGGTAATCTCTTTCCCCCGCGGAACCGGAATCCCGAACTGCCCAAACATCTGCTTCGCCTGAAACTCATGAACGTTCATGCTTCCCCCTGAAAAGAGCGTATGGCTTATGGCGTATGGCTACTGACTCGACCTAAGACAAGGATCCCTTCGGTTTCTGCTTAGGTGATACGCCATAGGCTCTTGAGTTATTCTTTGCGTGTGTACGGCGGCAGGATCATGGGTGACACCACTCCGCTCGCACTTCCGTGCTTCTTAGCCTCGGACCGGAACCCCTTGAGATGCCCAACCGTCAACTTCCCTTGCGGCATGGAAGCCGCCCGAGCAGCGGCCGTCAATCCGGATCGCTTTCCAAAGACCATCAGGTCGAGGAGCGAATTACCCATCAATCGATTCCGTCCGTGCAATCCGCCGGAGGCCTCGCCCGCGACGAAAAGATTTTTCACATCGGTTTCAGAATTCGTGTCGATCTTCACACCGCCGTTCTGGTAATGCAGCGTCGGATAGATCAGCACGGGGTCTTTACTGATGTCGATGCCAAATCGCTCGAACTGCAGCATCATCGCCGGGAAATGTTTCTCCATCGTCCCAGGACCCTGTGCAACATCGAGCAACGGAGTATCAAGCCAGACGCCGATTCGCCCGGACATGGTCCTGATACCTCGCCCTTCTTCACACTCCCGAATAATCGAAGAGGACACGACGTCGCGGGTATCCAGTTCGTTGACGAACCGTTCACCCTTCGCATTGACCAAATGTCCGCCTTCGGATCGAATGCCCTCGGTCACCAACGCCCCGATGAGTTGTTCGGGATAGACCGCACCAGTGGGGTGATACTGAAACGTATCGATGTGCATGAGTTTCGCACCCAGTCGATAGGCCAAGCACAGCCCGTCGCCGGTCGCACCGTAGTGATTGCTGGTCGGAAATCCCTGAATGTGAAGCCGGCCGATCCCGCCGGTCGCCAGAATAACGGACTTGGCTGCCACGACGACGTCGCGATGGTTGTCGAGGTCTTTGAAGATGGCGCCGCTGCAGTTCCCCTTCTCGTCACTCGTCAGCTCGACCGCGGCGCAGAACTCGAGCAACTGGATGTTCTGATTCAGCACCTCGTCCTTGAGCACCCGCATGATTTCAAGGCCGGTGTAGTCTGAGCAGGTCAGGAGGCGAGGTTTCGAGCTTCCGCCGCCTTTCTTCACATGGAGGTTGCCGTCCCCATCACGATCGAACAGCACCCCCAGGCCCAAGAGCCATTTCGCAATCGAGGGGCCTTCTTCGACCATCACCTTGAGCAGCTGATGGTCATTCTGCATGTGGCCGCCCTTCAGGGTGTCCAAGAAGTGCGTGACGGGCGAGTCCTCGGGCGCCACCGAAATCTGCATGCCCCCTTGAGCCATCACGCTGTTGGAGTCACCGAGACGGAGCTTCGTAGCCAGGATGACCTTGGCGCCGGCCGCACGTGCATGGAGCGCCGCCGCACAACCGGCGCCCCCCCCACCGACCACTAGGACATCGGTCGTATAGTCGGGCGTCAGATCGAACCCGTCGGCAATGGGGCTATCGCCCTCCAGTAATGTCGCCAACTCGACGACCGTCTTATCCCCGGCGTTGGGGCCGAACCGGATGGGCCGATAGGCTCGCTCTCGAAAATCAGGATGATACTTATGGATCAGTTGGTCGCGATCCGCGGGAGAGAACTTGGGAAGGGTCTGCTTGCGTCGGGCATCCCGCGTCTGGTGCACGATCTGTTGAAGCGCATGGATGTCCACGTCTTGAACCTCTGGGTAAAAGGGGAAGCGATCGCTCGCCGGCTACTTGACCGTCGCGCAGTGATCGGCCAGTTCTTTCTCGGACATCTTGAGGATTTTGGCCCACTCGTCGTTGAAACGGCCGTCTTGGATCTCCTTGATGCGCGTATCCAGCCCCAGAGGCTTCTCGGTGAAATGAGCCCCCTGCGCCCGACTTACATATAGGGCCACGAGATTGGGGGCGATGTCCGCAATACAGACCGGCGTGCACATCCCGCACATCACGCAATCCATGAACATCTCGGAGACGCTTTTGAAATCACCGAAGACGGCTTTCCAGACCCCCTCCCGCACGTCGATCTTCTGCGGGCAGGCTTCGGTGCAGGCGTTGCAGTTCCTGCAGAGCGGCGCTTCAGGATAGAGATTGAAGAGGTCCTGTTTCGGATCTTTGAGGGTCTGAATGTCATACGTGGCCTTCCGGGCCGGGAACGGCGGCATCATCGTGATCGACATGCCGTCCTGCACCGCCATTTGGCAAGCCAGACAGGTCCGTACTTTCGGGTCGTCCTTGGTGCGATAGTAGGCCGCACAGGCTCCGCAGAACCCGCCGAGACAGCCGGCCCCGCGGACGACTTCTTGACCCGAGTACCACAGGGCTTTGATGATCGTGATCCCCTCCGGCACTTCGTATTTCTTGCCGGCAATCTCGATCGTGACCATCTTGTGCCGGAGGACTTCCGGCTGATCGATGATGTTTTCTTTATCTTCCAATGCCATCTTCCTCTTCGTGAGGCGTAAAAAGTAAGCGGATGAAACACTCTCTCACGCCTGACGCCTAACCTCTTACGGCGTTAGATGTTCCCGATGCTCGCCGCCCCGAACTTAAACCCTGCCGATCTGTTATGCAATCGCGTCCACGATCGCATTAAAGGTTGGGCTCGGACGCATCGCTTTTGCTGCCTTTGCGTCATCGGGATGATAGTACCCGCCGACATCGACCTGCCTGCCCTGCGCAGCGAGTAATTCGGTCGAGATCTTGGCTTCATTGTCGGCCATGTCCTTGGCGATCTTGGCAAAACGCGCCGCCAGGTTCTTATCCTGCGTCTGCTGGGCCAAGGCTTGCGCCCAATACAACGCCAGATAAAAATGGCTCCCGCGATTGTCGATCTCGCCTACCTTGCGGGCCGGCGACTTGTTGCTTTCCAGGAACTTCGCATTGGCTTGGTCGAGCGTGTCGGCCAGAATTTTTGCCGCCTGGTTGTTCGCCACCTTGGCCAGATGTTCTAATGATGCGGCCAATGCGAGGAATTCCCCGAGCGAATCCCACCGTAAGTACCCTTCCTCCTCGAACTGCTGCACGTGCTTCGGGGCGGACCCTCCCGCGCCGGTCTCGAACAGACCACCGCCGTTCAGCAGCGGAACGATCGAGAGCATCTTGGCACTGGTCCCGATTTCAAGAATGGGGAACAGATCCGTGAGGTAGTCGCGCAACACATTCCCTGTGACAGAGATCGTGTCCTTCCCTTCTTTGATCCGCTCCAACGAAACGCGCGTCGCATCGGCTGGAGTCATGATCCGGATATCGAGGCCCTGCGTGTCGTGATCTTTCAAGTAACGTTCGACCTTCGTGATCAATTGCGCATCGTGCGCTCTGGTCTTGTCCAGCCAGAAAATTGCCGGAGCTCCGGTGGCCCTCGCGCGAGTCACCGCTAACTTGACCCAGTCCCGAATCGGCGCATCCTTCACCTGACACATGCGCCAGATGTCCCCCTCTTCGACCTGGTGCTCCAGGAGCGTCGTTCCTGAGGCATCCACCACGCGGATCGTCCCGTTGCCAGGGGCCTTGAAAGTCTTGTCATGCGAGCCGTATTCCTCGGCCGCCTGCGCCATGAGGCCGACGTTGGGCACGCTGCCCATCGTCTTCGGGTCCAACGCACCGTGCTTCTTACAGAAGTCGATGACCTCTCTATAGACCGGCGCGTAACTGGCATCCGGAATCACGCATTTGGCGTCCGCCGGCTTGCCGTCAGGCCCCCACATCTTGCCGCTGTCGCGAATAACCGGGGGCATAGAGGCATCGATGATGATATCGCTGGGCACGTGCAGGTTGGTGATCCCCTTGTCGGAATTCACCATGGCCATTGGGGGTCGCTTCTTGTAGACCTCCTGGATGTCGGCTTCGATCGCCTTGCGCTGATCCTCCGGCAAGGTCTTGATCTTGGCGTAGAGGTCGCCGAGGCCGTTATCCGGATCCACGCCCAGTTTCTTGAGCCTCTCGCCGTACTTCTCGAACACGTCTTTATAGAACACCGTCACCGCATGACCGAAGATCTTGGGATCCGAGACCTTCATCATGGTGGCTTTGAGGTGGATCGAGAACAATACACCCTGCTTCTTGGCATCCTCGATCTGCTCCTCGAGGAACTGACGCAGGGCCCGCTTGCTCATGAACGTGGCATCGATGACTTCCCCGGCCTGCAAAGCCACTTTCGGCTTGAGCACGGTCGTCTTGCCGTCCTGGCCGACGAATTCGATCCGGGCGTCGGTCGCCGCGGTCGTCGTCATCGACTTTTCGTTGGAATAGAAATCTCCGCCCTTCATATGGGAGACGTGCGTCTTGGAATCCGGACTCCAGGCGCCCATCTTATGCGGATGCTTCCTGGTATGGGCCTTCACGGAAAGCGGCGCGCGACGATCCGAGTTGCCTTCGCGCAAGACCGGGTTGACGGCACTGCCCTTGACTTTGTCGTAGCGGGCCTTGATGTCCTTCTCTTTGTCGTCTTTCGGATTTTCCGGGTACTCGGGAAGCTTGTAACCCTGGCTCTGCAATTCCTTGATGGCCGCATTCAATTGCGGAAGCGAGGCGCTGATGTTCGGGAGCTTGATGATATTCGCTTCCGGCGTCTTGGCCAGCTCGCCCAATTCTGACAGGGCATCAGGCTGCTTCTGTTCGGGCGTCAGGTATTCGGGAAACACCGCGAGAATGCGCCCGGCCAAGGAGATATCCCGCAACTCAACCGACACACCTGCCGCCTTGCTGAAGGCGTTAATGATCGGCAGGAACGAATAGGTCGCCAACATGGGCGCTTCATCGGTTTTTGTATAAATGATCTTGGAGGCTTTGGTCGTCATGGTGATTCCTCGTTTAGCTCGTTGTTAGTTCAGCGCGTTCAACGCCGAACCAGCCTTGAACCACGCAATCTGTTGCTCGGTGATGCTGTGGTTCGCCTGGATGGTGAGCGCAGTGCCATCCGTCTTGTGTATCGTCACCTGCACCGGTTTGCCGGGAGCCAGACTGCTTAGCCCCGTCACGCTGATGCGGTCCTGTTGCTCAATCTTCTCGTAATCCTTCGGGTCAGCGAAGGTCAACGCCAAGATCCCCTGTTTCTTCAAATTGGTCTCGTGGATGCGTGCAAAGCTCTTGGTGAGCACCACTTTTACATTGAGGAATCGCGGAGACATCGCCGCATGTTCCCGGCTGCTGCCCTCGCCATAGTTTTCATCGCCTACCACGATCGAGCCGATCCCCTTCGCCTTATACCGGCGGGCGATCTGCGCAATCGTGAGTCCCGATTCGCCCGTCAAGACATCCGTGCCCTTGCCTGGCTCAGTGGAAAACGCATTATTCGCACCCAGAAACATATTGTCGCTGATTTTGTCCAGATGGCCGCGGAACTTGAGCCAGGGACCGGCTGGAGAAATATGATCGGTCGTCGTCTTGCCCTTGGTCTTGATCAACAGCGGGAGCTTTTCGAAATCCTTGCCGTCCCAGCGCGGAAAGGGTTGCAGCAACTGCAACCGCTCGCTGGTCGGCGGGATCTCGACGGTCAAGCCCTCACCGCTGGCTGCCGGGGCGACAAAACCTTCCTCCCCCTTCGCAAAACCCTTGGCCGGAAGCTCCTCACCCTGCGGCGGCTGGAACTTGAATTCCTTGCCGTCCGCTCCCTTGAGCTTCTGATTGACAGGGTCAAAGGTCAAATCACCAGAGATGGCATAGGCAGTCACAATTTCAGGGCTCGCGAGGAACGACAGAGTTTCATTGATGCCGTCGTTGCGGCCAGGGAAATTGCGGTTGAATGAACTGACGATCGAATCCGCTTTTCCCTTCACGCCGTCGGCCCGCTTCCACTGTCCGATGCAGGGGCCACAGGAGTTGGACAACACTGTGCCGCCTAACTTTTCAAACGTCTCCAAGAACCCGTCGCGTTTCATCGTATGATAAATGCGCTCGGAGCCCGGCGACACGAGGAAGGAAGCCCTCGCTTTGAGCCCGGCCTTCAACCCTTGCTGGGCGATGTGGGCCGAACGGCTGATGTCCTCATAGGATGAATTGGTGCAGCTCCCGATGAGGGCCGCCTTGAGCTCGACCGGATAGCCCTTCTCCTTGGCTTCCGCGGCCATCTTGGAAATGGGTCGGGCAAGATCCGGCGTATGAGGCCCAACGACATGAGGCTCGAGCGTCGATAAATCGACTTCGACGATCTGGTCGTAGTACTTCTCCGGCGACTGATAGACCTCCGGGTCCGCCACAAGCGATGATTTGTTGGCAATTGCAAGGTTGGCCAGATCGGCCCGATCTGTGATGTTCAGATAGGCGACCATCTTCTGGTCGAAGGGAAACACCGACGTCGTGGCGCCCAGCTCCGCGCCCATGTTGCAAATCGTCCCCTTACCGGTCGCGCTGATGGTTTCCGCACCGGGACCGAAGTATTCGACGATCTTGTTCGTCCCGCCTTTGACCGTGAGCAAGCCGCAGAGGTACAGAATCACGTCCTTCGGCGAGGCCCAGCCGCTTAACTTGCCGGTCAGGCGGATGCCGATCAGTTTCGGATGGAGTACTTCCCAGGGCAGACCAGCCATCACTTCCCCGGCATCAGCACCACCGACACCGATGGCTAGCATCCCAAGCCCGCCACCATTGGGCGTGTGCGAGTCGGTTCCAATGATCAAACCGCCGGGAAATGCGTAATTTTCCAGCACGACTTGATGAATGATCCCGGCGCCCGGCTTCCAGAAGCCAATGCCGTACTTCTTGGCCGCCGAGGCAAGGAAATTATAGACTTCCTTGTTCTCGTCGACCGCGCGGAGCAGGTCCTTCTCAGACCCCATCTCAGCCCGTATCAAGTGGTCGCAATGAATGGTGCTCGGCACGGCCGCTTGCTTCTTGTTGGCCTGCATGAACTGCAACATCGCCATCTGGGCCGTTGCGTCTTGCATCGCGACCCGATCGGGCCGCAGCGCCAACATCGCCTTACCGCGCTCCCACGTCTGCGTGTCGAAATTATCGGCGTGCGAAACCAGCACCTTCTCCGCCAGGGTCAGACCGCGGCCGAACTTCTTCCTGGCCTTGGCAAACACCTCCGGCATCTTCGCAAATAAATTTTTGGCAAGATCCATCGACATGACAATTTACTCCTTGAAATTCTGAGTGCTGAGCGCGAAGACTGGACTTCTCGCTCAGGACTTAGCACTCGTTACTCAGCATTTATTTCAACGGCGGCACTTCCCTACGTTTCGGCGCCGCATAGTTGACGAGGTAGTCGAACAGCCGGATCAAGCGGCTGTCCTGACGCTTCTGATCCACCCAATGCCCGATCAACCCGATCGTGCGTGAGAGAATGAAGAAGCCGTTCAAACTGTCAACCGGGAATCCGATATCGACGAGCACCGCCGCCATCGTTCCGTCCACGTTCAGAATCAGGTTGTCCTTCTTCACCGAGGTGATTTTTTCCACTTCGAGCGCAAAGTCGAGGCAGGGAGTTTTGATGTTCAGGCTCTTGACGTACCCGACCAACTCCTTCACCCGCTTGTCCGGATTGCGCAGGCTCTTAACGCGATGGCCGATCCCCGGCACCGGCCCGACGTTCTTCTTCATATAGGCAAGGAACTCATCGACGGACATCCTGTTGTCGACCGCATGTTTGAAGTAGCGGCCGGCATCGGTCACGGCGCCGCCGAAGCGAGGCCCGATCATGATCAAGCCGGCCGCAACAGACTGGGACAGCCCGATCCCTGCGCAGGCCGCGATGATTGTCCCCAACGCCCCGCTGACGCAGGGGCCATGGTCGGCAGAGAGCATCATGATACGTTTGACGATCTCGGCTTCCGGTTTCGAAATGAGTCGCTTGTCCCACAGCAGTCCAATGACATGGGGAATTTCGTAGCCCTTATTGATGAGTTCGGAAGCCGGGTACCCGTCGTAGCAGGGTTCGTCGCCGCGGTCGTCGCTGATCGTGGTCCGGATCAGCGGAGCGACCATGACTTCATCCGCCTTCATCGCCTCTTCGACCGTCTTCGGCAACTTCGGCAGCACGGCCGGTTCAATTGGTGCCTTGACCTGGCCGGACTTCAACAATTCTTGATAGGCCTCCTTGATCGCGGGGCCCAAGGCACCGAAGGTCGCCGGCACGATCGCGCCGGCCTTTTTGAGGGCATCGGACTTGGAACGGGCCGATCCTTCGCCTTTCAGGCCTTCCTTGGCGCCTGCGTGACCGAACTTCATGCCCTTGGGCAAACTTTCCTGGCAGAAGCCGGAGACGACGGCCATTAGCTTCACCCTTCGCTTCTTTGCGCCGTACCATTCGGCCGCCCGCTCTTCGAGATCGCCGCCCATTTCGCCGACGATGACTACCGCCTTGGTTTGCGGATCGTTCTCGAACATTTCGAGATAGCTGACATAGTCGGTTCCCGGATAGGCATCGCCGCCGATCCCGATTGCCGTGGTGATACCGTCGGCAAACTGGGAGCAGATCCAGATAATTTCGTTGGAGAGGCCGCCGGACTTGGTGATGACGCCGAATGAGCCTTCGCGATAGAGCTTGGAAAGGACAAGGTTATCAAAGGCTCCGCCGATGACACCCAACCGACAGGAGCCGGCTGAGACAATGCCGATCGACGAAGGGCCATTGAAGACCTTCCCGAGCTTGGTCGCATGACGACCCAGGATCTTGGCATCTTTCTCCGGCACGCCCTCGGTGATCATGGAGACCACCTTGATGTGCGGATCATCCAAGGCTTCCATCCCGCCCTTCATGGCCCGATCTGCGCCGATATAGACGAGACTGGTGTTGATCTGTGGATGGTGCTTGGTGGCTTCCGCAACCGTCTTATAGATGGGAACGGCCACTAAGCCGCTGCCATAGGGAATTTCGTGTGTCTTGCCGGCGTCAGGCGGATAGACGAAGGCCAGGACGTTGAGCGAGCGTTTGATCAGGTAGCAAAACTCGGCCATCCGGCGCGCGGCATTCACGCCGGCGACGCCGCCCTGAATGACCACATAGGTATCTTTATTTGCCAGGATACTCATCGGGATCTCCCCTTATATTCAGTTGGCCATGGACGGCAGGCTATTTCGTCTGGAGTGCCTTATCGACGATGTCGGTGAGCGGCGTATTGCGGTCAAAGACGTTGATGTCAAACCCTTCGTCCTTGAGCGCGCGCATCGCATCGAGCCCTTCCTTCTCACGCGGGCCACCGCGACGCACCCAGATCTTGACGCCCTTGAGCTTCCCCTCGGACTTCGCCTTGCGGAATCCGTTGATGATGCCGCCGAATGTCTTCTTTACGTCGGTAAAATTGGCAATCGCCCCGCCGACGATGATGTTCTTGATCCCGGGCAACGAGCAGACCTTATCCGTCAGCACTTCAACCGCCCAGTCCGGTGGGTCACCGGAGTATTCGGCGTAATTGGCCAACTTGCCACCGCGTGCGACGACCGCATCGGAATAATAGACGCTGGCCCCGCCGCCGGCCGGAAGCATGGCTGTGTCCCCGCCTGGAATCTCGATAAATTTGACCGAGCCTTTGATCTTGGAATCGACCGCCATGACTTCCGTTTCGTTCTTGGAATACGCACGGCCGAATTCTGCGGCAAAGGCAAAGTTCCAATCGGGGTGCCGGAATTTTGCGTCTCCATCGAGCAGCGTCACCGCATCCAACGCGATCAGTTCACTGTCTTGCTCGCGGAGAACCACGGGGTTCACTTCCAAATACTGCGCATCTTCGCTGTCAAAACAGGTAAACATCTTGCCCGCGAACTCAGCCATCTTCTTCACGAGCGAACCGGTGAAGCCCGCATCCTTGGCCAGCTTCTCGAGCGCATCCTCCGAGGGCTGCTGACCGACTTCCAATGCCAGGCGCTTCACGCGGTCCCAATTCGATTCGACTTCAACGCCGCCGCAGTTGGCGACCAGAATGTCGGTCCCTTCACGGGTGGATTTCACCGCACAATAATATTCTTCCTTGTGCGGAATCATTTCGGACACGATCACTTGCGAAACAGTGATGCTGCCCACTTGGCGACCGATCATCTCCTTAGTCGCCGCTTCCGCCCCTTTGAGATCCAGATCAACCTTCACCAAGCCGAGCTTGAACCGAGAGCCGAGCGCTTCATGAGCCTTGACCACCAGCTTGGATTTCTTGAGCCATTCATTGGCTTGACCGAGCTTCGTCAATTCGTCAACCGAGGTGACGACGACATAGTTGGGGACCGTGATGCCCCATTTCTTCATCAGCCCCATCCCGGGACCTTCGAGCACCTTCGCCATGACGTCACTCCTTCAGTGGTGAGAAACAATTGTAAAGGAGGAGGATTCTAACGAAATCGGTTGGACGACTCAATACACCAGAGGGACTAAGTCGATTGGCTCAAAAGGCCTAGCAACGAGGACGCCGGGCGCACTATGGCCTAAGTACCCGAAACTATGGAGCAATCGCCATCCTGCAGCACAGAGCATCTCACGTGCGTGAGACGAGAATTATCTCGGAAGACGGTTGGATTGGCAGGCGGGGCAAAAAAACGAGCTGCGTTCACTTTGGAGACGGCGAATCATCCGTCCGCAGCGGTTGGGACAGAGTTGACCTTCTTTGCCATAGACGAGATGACGGCGCTTGTATTGGCCTTCCGTGCCATCTGGCGCAAAGAAATCCTTGACGCTTGATCCGCCACAGGAAATCGCCTCGCAAAGCACCGCTTGCATGGTGTCATAGAGTCTGATAATCGTCGTCCTTCGCAGCCGATTCACCTCACGGTTCGGATGGAGCTTGGCGCGAAAGAGAATTTCGTTCGCGTAGATATTCCCAATCCCCGCGATCACTTGCTGATGCATCAAGAGCGGCTTCAGTCGTCCACGCCTGGCTTGCATGAGACGGACGAACTCATCGCGCGACACCGTAAGGGGATCGACCCCGAAGCGGCGTGCGCGATAGCGGTCGAGTCCTGCCCGATCGAGCAAGGAAAGCCGCCCGAACCGTCGTGGGTTCCAATAGCGTAGTTCTGATTCACGGCCCCCCGTGAACGACATGCGGACATGCACGTGCTGCGGGTGTTTCGTCTGCGTCGCGCAAAAAAGGAGGAGGCCTGTCATACCAAGTTCCGCGACGACATATCTGAGCTCGTCCTCTTTTTTGAACCCCAGTGCGATGCTTTTGCCGTATCGCTCCACACCCTCCAGCACCGAGCCGTGGTACCACGAGAGCGTGGGCGACCCTTCCCGAACAATATCCGCTCGTCCAACCCAACACTCGTTGAGTTGAGCGCCGAGAAGATGAACCCGGAGCTGCCGAGCAACAACTTCGGCTTCTGGCAATTCCGGCATTGAGAAAGGTCCTCAGTGAAGTGGTCGAATCTGTTCCCTACTATGCTCAATTAAGCCATGGGCCGCACAGGAAAGGCAATGCACGCCGAGCCGCGCAGAGGTATAACAGAGAGCACGCGCCTCTGTGAGTTTGTGGTTAAACGGCGGCGGCTGGGCGTGAAGCGACGCGCTTCTTGCTCGTCTCGCGGGCCTCGCGAAGGAGGCGAACCTGCGTGATGGCTTCTTCGAGCTTTGGAAGTGGCATGGCACCGGGACGACGCCTCAGGACCAACTGCAGGACCTCAGCATACGTCATCCCTTGAACACAACAGAGATAGGCCATGACAACTGACACGGACCGGCCCATGCCGGCGCGGCAACAGACCATGACCCGATGGTCTGAAAGATGCTGTTCGACCCAGCTCACGGCTTGATCCAACGAGACCGGTTCCGCCTCGGCAAACTCCGCAAATGGAATCCTGCTATATCGCAGCCAACTCGGTGGCTCCAACGTATACTCAGCGGCAACGAGGAGCAGCGCACCGATCTTTGCCGGCGGTTCCCTCGCATCGTTGATATTCCCGACCAACAGAGTCTCGGTGATAAGGTGCATGATGGTCTTAGTATAAGTGGCGCGCTCGCCAGGTCAAGGGAAAACCTGGCTCTGTTCCCGTTGCAGTCGCTTCCATGTGAACGCTATACTGGCCGCACGATATCGCGAAGTTCTGCCAAGGAGCCGATTGCATGCCCAGCCCGACGGTTAAAGAAGTTGAAACCAGACTTGAGACCGTTCAGTGCGCCATTTGTAAGGGCTCAAGTTTTGGGGTCGATCAACGCTTTATGCAGGCGGATGGTGAATGGCGTGGCGTCTGTAAGAAGTGCTACTACAGCTTCCCAATCTATACGGATATGGAGTTCTACCTGCGCACACAGCCGGATATCCCCTATCGGCTTAAGGAGATGTCCTGTCCGACCTGCAATCACCGAGGCGTGAGCCTCAATTTTCGAGTCACCATGTCCGTCCGAGAATCCATCTATTTCCTGACTTGTACCGCTTGCCAGATGACGTTCCCTGAGCGTTCCTCCCTGGAGGCCTTTGAGTAACTCCCCTTTTCACCCTCATCCTGGTGTATACTGGTGGAATGAGTGAGAAACCAAAGAGTCCAGCCAAGGGCCCCGAAAGTCCTCCTCCCAAGAGCGTGGCCAAAGTGAGAAAAGAAATCCCGCTCATTTCAGTTCCAAACGATCGTGACATGATCGCCGAGGAAATGGCCGAAATGTTCGATGAAGACAGAGTCTCGCATCAGCACGGGAGTTCGGAACCGGAAGCCGATTAGCTAAGCTTAGGCTGGCCATATCATCTCAACTGTCCCGTCTGCTGGTATCCTTCCCAACGTTGATCCTTCCTTCCGCGTCACCCCGTCGAGCCGAATGATCGAACCTCGTTGACAAGCCTCCCATTGTGCATTTGTCGCAGACACTGCCCGATCGAGTCGCCCAACCTCCGACCGACCCACCTCGTTGCAAAGCCACGCCCGCGTATCGCCCTTCAATTCTCGTAGTTCGCTCACGACCCGGAAAGTCTGAGGGCTCCGCGTCACAATGGTGCGACCGTCTGTGCGCAACAGCAGATAGGAAAACTTCAACGCGTCTTTAATGAACCCCACGTCCCGATCGATCGCGGCAATCGCAGGAGGCGTCTGCCAGGGGCGCTCCTCATGACACCAATCGTCTGGATGGTCTAAGGCTGGACAGACCCCCTCATGGAGGCAGGGACTATACACCGTACAAAGCCCCTGCTTGAGCAGGTGATTACGTACATGATGCAGCGCTCGAGCCGTCTGCCGCAGGGCGGGCTCGACGATCATTATAGTGCCGTGCGGTGCGAGAAACGGCAGGAGCCGGCCAACTACTGCAGCCCGCTCTGCTGAAGGATCGGCCGCTGAAGAAAATAACTCATTAAGACAGTTCGCGATGATAATGAGGTCGTAGGGCCCGCCCTTCACAATCTGCTTACCAAGATCGCCTTTTAGCGGATGTTCCAGATTCCCCTCGACACAGCGGAGACCTGCGCCGGCTATTCCGACCTCCTGGCAATAGGCCTCCCACAAACTTTCCGTGTCCCGCAATGGTGCGGAAGAAGCATCGGCAGCCAGGACCGACACAGTTTTTGCCCGCTCCGGGCTGCGTTGCCACAACCAATCCAGCAGGGCCAAGGCCCCTGTCCCCGGGCCGCAGCCGAGGTCGAGCACCGCCATTGGCCGGTCTTGCGATTCCGTATCACTGTCGTTCGGCAGCTCGTCCAAGAGGACTTGGACTTTAGAAAGGTTCACAGGGAGGAAGTAGGATCGATAGGCGGCAGCGTGGGCCGAATCATCAAGGTAACGAGGAGATAAGGTGGTTCGGGCCGTCGTGAAAAGACGTGACAGGTTCACGACCGCCTGTGCCAAGGCGTCGCCTTGATGTTCCCGTTCAGACGATACCTTTGCCAGAATCTTGAGAATCTGCGATGACAGACCGGAGGGTTTCTTCTCGTTGAAGGGTTGCATAGGCATAGTGTAAGCTGATGATGATTAGGAGGACAACCATGACAGACGCAATTCTATTGGCCTACAAGGATGTCGAAAATTCAATGGAACGATTCACCCAACTCCTCCAAAGTCATGTGGAATCAATGGGTGCCGCCCCTTCCCACAACCCAGATCAAGTCTTCCGCTTGTCGCAAGGCTCCAAGGCGATGAGGGACAGTGCGATGATCTACCTCTCCTACGCCAAGTACGTGGCCTACGGCATGCCGGAGACTGAAGACCTGGTGCAAGACGAACTGCAAGGGTAGTTCGTCGTTCGTATCTCGCGAAGTGGGTCTCGTTTCCGGGTTCAGATGCTTCAGGTAGACACTTGCAAAACAAAAGAGCCCGTCAGGTTTTCATGCCTGACGGGCTCTTTTGTTTATCTTGCGACCGCTTAGATGCTGCGCATGAAATGCGCTACTTCATCCTGATTGACGGCTCCACCCATGATCGAAGACAGCGCAACGTTGGTCGACTTCTTCCCGGTCAGACCGGACTCGACTTCGTCCACGATCAACTCCACCGGCATCGACTGACCGCCGTACACCCGCGGTCCACCGATGATTTTGGCCTTGGAGAACCCGTAAATCGCGGTGGCCACTTCTTTCGCCAGCCATCCGACATAGTTGAACTCCGGAACGACGATGAGCTTCGCCTTCCCACAAAGCTGCCGTAACTCCTGCGTCGGAAACGGACGGAGCGACCGGACCTTGATCAAGCCGATCTTGATGCCCTTTTCTGCACAGATGCGAACGGCTTCCCGTGATTGAGCGGCAGCACTGCCTGAGGCGATGATCACCGCCTCGGCATCGTCCACATTTTCAGCCGTGAGCAAACCACCCATATACTGAGTGATGTACTTGCGGGAACGTTCGACTGCAGCCCACACTTCCTGCTGCCAGACCGCATGGATGTTGTAGGCCATGAAGTTCGACTTCTGAACCGGAGCGTCGCGTGACAAGCGGGCGGGAGGATTCTCCGCGTCGAGTACTGGCACCGCACCGCGCCAGGCTTCACGTGGAGGAAGCTTCATGCTGCGGTCCTGCATCCTCACGTACCCACGGGCGTGGGTTACAAAGAAGCCGTCGCAGCAGACACCGACAGGAAGCGTCACATCGTTTTTCTCGCTGATCACAAATCCCGCCATAGTGAAATCATACATATCCTGCTGATTTTCAGCATGGAAGATGATCATGCCGCAATTCAACAGATACGCAACTTCGATATTGTCCGGCTGAATGGCCAACGGGGCATTGACGACGCGGCAGGTGAACATCGCGACAACAGGCAGCCGATGCCCAGGCCAGGAGGCGATGCCTTCCAAGCCCCTCAGTGTGCCAGGACCAGCGGTCGCCGTGTAGCAACGGACGCCGGCTCGGGACCCGCCGGCAATCGCCGCCATCACGCCAACTTCTTCTTCACCACGGTAATACTCTTTTACATAGCCTTCGCCATAGAGCACACCGACGAGCTGCATCGTTTCGCTCTGCGGGGTGATGGGATAGGCGATGGCCAGATCCACATTGGATCGCCGAATGGCTTCTTTCGCCGCTTCGCTCCCGGTAATGAACTCTTTCGTCCGCGGGGCTTCGAGGAACAGATATTCCGGCGAGACCACCTTCTGCCGTTTCGCTTCGGCATGGGGATCTTTCCTCGCCGCCGAAGGAGGGGGCGGGGGAGCAACGCTAGTGATGGGATCGCCCTGGGGGTTTGTTTTTTGTTCTGCTTCGAGTGCTTCGCTCATCATGACACCTCTTGTCTGTATCGCCCGTGCTTCTCGACCTTAGCCTTCACGTTTCATCTGCTCGGCCGAATGGCCGAAGGCAGCCGCGCCGGCAAGGCCCGCAGCAGCTGGCGCAAAGGTGAGGGGATTTGTGTGAGTTTTCCCGCCGTGGACTCTCGATTGAGTGCCGGTGAATCGTACGTTCTCGCCGTTCTCCGGCAACTTAATGCCCATTTCTTCGCGCACCCGCTTGAAAACCTGCGCGGTCTTTCTCAACTTGATCGTGTCCGAATCCCGAATCGTCAGCATCGCATCTTCATGCCCCTGTTCCGCACAGATCGCCATCGTAAGACAGTTCGTCCCCGCACGAATCATCTTCAAGGTCAAATTAGCGTAATGGCAATGCACGCCGATGAAGATGCAGGCTTCGATCTTGTTGCCCCAAATCGTGAGGTTCGGATGGTTCGGATTGATGACTTCTTCCGGGTCGATCTTCGGATACTTGGGACGATAGTCCGGCATGGGGATGATCATGACGTTTGGAATCTGGGCAGCGATCTCCAGCACTGCCTTGGCCTTTTCAACGGCATGCTCATTCCAGGCCCAGAGTACCAACGGTCCCGGGAAGATCGTGGCGTTGGGGCTCGTCAGCATCTTGCGGGCCATCTCTTCGATGACCTTGTCTTCATTGGGCTCCAGCAACCCATAGAAGAGCCCCTCTCCTGGGTCGGGCAGCGCAACCCCGAGCTGAGCCGCCGACGGCGGATGGAATCCGGCCGGACCAGGAACAATGATGCGTTCTCTCGTATCTAGCGTCGTCGCCACTCCCGTACCTCCCTAATTACCCAACAACCATTGGATCGGACAGGACCGCAACGGTGGATTTCTCTCCGTACGTGACGTTGTCAGTGATGGCTGCCAGCGGCAATTGATCTATCATGATCATCTTGATGGCGTTGTTTTTCGCCATATTGTCACACACCCACACGCACTGCGCGCAGCCCTTACACCGGTCCACTGCCACATATGCAGAGCCGTACTTGAATCCTTTGTCCTTCCCCATCTCTTCACTGTAGAGAATAGTGTTCGCTTCAGGACAATATTGCGTGCAGAGCTTGCAACTCTTCGCGGCACATATCTCAACATCGATATTGGCTACCAGATACATGGTGACTCCTTCGTACTAAATCCTGGTTAGGCACCTACGGCCGCACGGGCTTCCGACCGTTTGACCGTCGACGCAGCCCAACCATGATCGACTGCGTAGTTCCAACCGGCCTGAATCACCGCCACATTTTTATCGATCAATTCCTGCTTCTTTTTGAACTTCCGCTCGACGACGCTGTCCAGCGCTGCGGTCCCGCCTGAGACGACAAATCCTTTGCCCAGGAATCGATCCTTCACCGACTGCTCCAACGCTTCGACCGTGGTCAGTCCCGTGATGGCTCCGATGCAACCCATCAGTGCCATGTTCGTCGCGAGGTCCATCCCTGCGACTTCGAGGGATAGTTTGGTGGCGGGGAAGTAATAGAGCTTCGCATGACGCTCTTCCAGCTCTCGCGCCTGATCCTTGTGAAGACTCATGGGCCCATCGTTGTTGATCAACGCAATCCCATTTTCCTTCAATCCGAAGTAGAACGGCATCGTATACGACTTGCCGTGGGTAATGACCTGCGGATGGAAGATAATAATGATGTGCGGGAATGTGATTTCCCCGATCTCATAGATCGGTTCATCCGACACACGGACATAGCTCTCGACCGGCGCCATCCGCTTTTCCGATCCATAAAATGGGACGATCGTGCTTTCACCGCCGGCATGGATCACTGCGGTACTCAGAATGTGTGACCCCGTCACGACCCCTTGACCACCGACTCCTGCCATTCGAATGTTGAAGCGCTTTGCCATGTCCGAGCCTCCCTCCGGGTCGCTTAAGCCTTGTTTGGAATTGCGGCGGCAGGAGCAGCCGGCTTCGGAAGATAGTCTTTGTAGCCATACCGTTCAGTAAGATACTGCTTGGCCTCGTCGCTCACATATTCCGTAAACTGATACCGATCATTCTCAACGGTCTTCGCGTCTTCCATCACCTTGTCGGTCGGAATCGCGTATTCGATGTTGCAGGAGGTATAGGCTTGAATGTAGGTGGAGCCCACTTCGCGGGCAATCAACACGGCCTTCTTGATGACGCTCTCGACGCGGCGTGGATTGTTCGGAACCACCGTCGCCACGTATGCACACCCAGCCACCTTCGCCATTTGCAACATGTCCATCTTCTCGAACTTCTTCCCCAACGGGGCCATTTTCAGAACCGCACCACGATTGGTCATCCCGCTCTCCTGCCCGCCGGTGTTGCCGTATACTTCATTGTCCAACATGATCGTGGTGAACCGTTCCTTTCGGAACCAGGAGTGGAGGACTTGCTGGAAACCGATATCCGCCGTTCCACCGTCTCCCGCCATAACCACCACATCCTTCGGCTTGTCACCGAACCGCAGCCGTAGCCCGCGTGACAATCCGCTCGCGACACCGTTCTGATCGCCGTAGTTGCCGTACACAAACGGGATCGCAGCCTGTGAAATCGCTAACCGTCCACAACCTGCTGTTCCAACAGTGATGGTGTCTTCCGGGTTGGGAAAGGCTATGATCGCCAGTCGGATGAACAGGGTCATCGCGCAGCCGGCACACATGGGATGTTCTTCCAGAATTTCCTTGAAGCTTCCCATTTGGGAGACCGAAATTTTCTTTCCAAACGGGCCATGCTCGACCATGTCCCGATATTCTTTGGGCATGAACTTCTCAAATCCACCGGAAAACTTTACATAGTCAAGACTCATTGGAACACCTCCCTCTATCGTTGCAACGGAAACCCGTCGCCTATCGGAAAGACACAGTTATGTGCAACAAACCTGCAGGAAGTCGAGGTTGGAAAAACTGGGCTGACCCGCTTATAGACGTTCAAACGAGTATGCATGGTAGCAAAGCCCAAAAAAGACTGTCAATGAGAAACGTCGGCACATCCTCGAACCACATGCCCACAATGAAAATTCTATAACTTCCTGATAATCAACGCAACTTCTCAGAAGGCCCACCATGCCAGAAAGAAGGCCTAGCACGTCCTAAGCACGTAGGCCATTCGCCCTAACAAATAGCGTTTTAACGATGTTTTCTTATGTCGCCGAACGCGTGACCGACTGCATGTCATCAGAGAGAGATTGCCGATTCCGAAAAATCTGTCTAGACTAGACCCGTATGTCAACACGCGTGATCATCCCTGGGGAAGACGAAGGCGCTCAACACGCCGGCGGGGTTCATAAGCGCCCCCCGATTCCCGACAATTCGCTCAAAGCCGAATGCCCGAAGTTCATGAGCCACGGCCCCTGCGGAGGCGTTCGGAAAGGAGGGCTGTGTGAGGTGTACCCCGAAATGGCCTGCCCCTGGGTGACCCTCTACATTCAATTGGAAAAAATCGGCCAAGTGGAGTGGATGAAACAAGTCTAAGCAGACGTGGGGTATGAAACGTGGCACGTGAAACGTCAAGAAGAAAATCGAAGACCACGAGACTTGGCTACAACGAGGATCATGCAAAGAGCGGTATTACTGCTCCACTGCCGGGCATCGAAACCTTCCCGAACCAATACAAGGGCTACGAAATCACCATCGAGATCCCTGAATATACCGCGATCTGCCCGAAGACCGGCCTTCCGGACTTCGGCACCATCACACTGCACTACATGCCGGGCAAAGAGTGCTTGGAGCTGAAGTCGTTAAAAATGTATCTCCACGCGTACAGAAATCTCGGCATCTTCTATGAAAACGCTGTCAACCGCATCCTGCATGATGTCGTGAAGGCCTGCCGGCCAGTGTGGGCGAGAGTAACCGGCACCTTCGCCGCCCGTGGCGGGCTCCGCAGTATTATTGAGGCGAAATACCCGTGAGTCTCATCCGCCATTCATGCCGCTGCGCCTGATCGACTCCCGCTGATGGCTATCTACGCAATCGGCGACATCCAAGGCTGCCTCACTCCATTCAGGCGACTCCTCAAACAGATTTCATTCGATCCACGGATGGATCAGTTGTGGCTGGTCGGCGACCTCATCAACCGTGGCCCTGACTCTCTCGCCCTCCTCCGATTCGTGCGAAGTCTCGGCGACGCAGTTCGCATTGTGCTGGGCAATCATGATCTCTTCTTGCTCGCGGCAGCGGAAGGCATCGCGACGGTACGACACAAGGATACGATTCACGACATCTTGGAAGCGAAAGACCGCGGGGGCCTGATCGCCTGGCTTCGTCACCAACCACTCCATCATCGGGAGGGATCGTTCCTGATGATCCACGCAGGACTACTCCCGCAGTGGACCATTGACGAGTCAGTCGGCTTTGCGCGTGAGGTCGAGGCAGTGCTTGCAGGCCCGGACTATCGGACGTTCCTCCACAGCCTGTTTCATGGACCAGCTCCACAGTGGAGTCCATCGCTGGCAGGGCCGGACAGGCTCGTGAGTATCACTCGCGTATTGACCAGACTACGAACCTGCACCCCAACCGGTGAGATGTCGGAATTCTCTGGTCCTCCCGAACAGACGCCCACCGGCTATCTCCCCTGGTTCCACATCCCATATCGACGCCATACGGATGGCACCATCATTTGCGGCCACTGGGCCGCACTGGGGTTACACCTCGAACCCAATCTCTTGGCGATTGATAGCGGTTGTGTATGGGGGAGGCAGTTGACCGCGATCCGGCTGGAGGATCGCACCGTATTTCAGGTCGACTGCTCGACACGATCTCGCTAAGTAGCTCCACCCTGCCGTCCTCAGACACCTAACGCCAGGCGAACGAGTGGCACGTTCTCGCCGATCCCAAACGATAACTCCTCCTCCTTCACCTCATCTGGATTGACATAGGTCCCGAACAATCGGTCCCACAGGGTAAACAGGGCCGCGAGGTTCGCCTTGTAGTGGGCAGGATTGTCGCTGTGATGAATGTGGTGATACCGCGGCGTCACGATCAACCACTCCAACCAATTAGATCGCCACGTCACGTTGACATGCATCCAGTCATTTTGTAACGAACTGAACATGCCAATCGCCAATCCCATCCACCAGGGAGACAGGCCGAGGAACGACCAGGCAAAGATATAGGGGAGATTTACGATGACCTGTTGCGGCACCGTGGCGCGCGTCCCGGCTAGCCAATACATGTAGGTCGGGGCATGATGCCATTTATGAATACGCCAAACATGCTTCGTATGCATGAGGCGATGAATCCAATAATGGCCAAAGTCGGCGATCACGAAATAGCACAGCACACGGAACAAGAGTGGCATGGCAAGGATCGTTTCGGGCAGCTGGGGACGGATGGCGATGTATCGATTAATTTGTTGTGCCAGTGGGAAAATAACAAACTGATAAACGACAAAGACCGTCAAATCGTTCAGGATTACCTTGCGATAGGACACCTCTCGCGCCGGGCGCCAGACCTCAATCGCTGTGACCCCGATCAGTCTCCCGAGAAACAGTAGTGGGAAAAATAGATCGTTATCGAGAACGAACTGGCGGAATTCCCTGCTGAGTACCCACTCGATCCACTCCATCACTCATCACCTCGCTTCCCTGACACAAAGTGTATCAAACCCCGCGAGGCTGTCAGTTCTTCATCAAGGAGCGATATCGGTGCGCGGCAACAGGAGGCGAGAGACATGGATGGTGAGATGACGGAGCGGTCGATTTGTGAGCCTCGGCAACGGTCAATGATAACTTTCCGAATCGCTCGGGAATGTGCCTTCCTCGACTTCCTCTTTGTAGCGGCGAAGAGCTTGGAGCGCATCCGCCTTGAGATGGGCATAGGGTTTGACAAACTTCGGCACGAAGTCGTCAAACAATCCGAGGAGGTCATAGAGGACCAGGACTTGGCCGTCACAGTGGGGACCGGCCCCGATTCCAATTGTCGGAATGGTCAATTGTTCCGTAACGGTCTTGGCCAACTCGGAAGGAATCGCTTCGAGCACGATAGCGAAGGCGCCGGCTGCTTCGAGGGCCTTCGCATCATTCAGAAGAATACGCGCACGATCTGACCCTCTTCCCTGCACCTTGTATCCGCCGTATTGATGGACAGATTGGGGAGTCATGCCGAGATGCCCCATAACGGGAATGCCGATGCGAGTCATCGCGGCCACCCGATCGACCACAACCGCGCCGCCTTCCAGCTTGATGGCCTGAGCCCCAGCTTGCAGAAACCGTCCTGCATTGCGAAGCGCGTCTTCGTGGCTGGCTTGATAGGACATGAAAGGCATATCCCCGATGACAATCGCTCGTTGGGCCGCCCCTGCTACGAGTTTCGTGTGATAGAGCATGTCGTCCATCGTCACTGAGAGCGTATTAGCCTTCCCCTGTACGACCACACCCAGTGAATCCCCGACCAGAATCGCCTCAATGCCGGCCTGTTCAACAATGCGTGCGAAGAGCGCGTCATAGGCCGTGACGACGATGAGCTTCTTCTTGTCACGCTTGTATCGCTGAAACTCGTGGATCGTCATCAACCCACTTCCGCTTTGGTGATGATCTCACCCAGCCGGTGCGTGGCCTTGATGGCCATAATATGGACCCCGTCGCAATGAGGCCGCACCGCCCTGATCGTCCGCACCGCGATGTCCACCCCCACATCCTCCGCGCGTTCGGGGCCGGCTGTCCTGAGTTCGTCGATCATCTCCTGCGGGACTGACACACCAGGAATATTCGCATTCATGAACTCTGCCATCTTGGCGTTCCGAAGGACGAGAATGCCCGCCAGGACTTTGACCTTGAAGGGACGAACGGCCTTCATGAAGGACGCAAACTGCTCCGGATGGTAGATCGCCTGTGTCTGGAAGAACTGGGCGCCCGCTTTCACCTTCACTTCAAACTTAGCGAGCATGGGACCCAGCGGATCGGCCTCCGGCGTCACCGCAGCCCCGATGGTAAACTGCGTCGCACCGTCCAACTTGTTCCCCGCAAGATCCCGCCCGCTGTTGAGTCCTTGGACGAGCTGCATGACTTGGACGGAGTCCAGATCATAAACCGGCTTGGCCTCTTTATGGTCTCCGACGGTCGGATAGTCCCCGGTGAGGCAGAGAATATTGCGAATGCCGAGCATCGAGGCTCCCATGAGGTCCGACTGGATCGCAATACGATTCCGATCACGACAGGTCATCTGCATCACCGGATCATGACCGAGTTCGTAGAGAAGTCTGCAGACCGAAAGAGACCCGGCCCGCACAACGGCAGCCGTGTTGTCCGTCACGTTGACCCCATGCACGCGCCCCACCAACTGCTTGGCATTCTCTAACACGCCGGAAATGTTGGTGCCTTTGGGAGGATTGTACTCAACCGTGACAGCAAACTGTCCCTGATCAAGCACATCCTTCAATCGCCGCGGTTCTCGACTCATGTTTTCTATTTCACTCCTCCACTCCCACTCACAGCTGTAGGAGAAAGGGGCGCTCCCCCTGCGCGCATCGGACGAGCACAGTATTACCGTGCGCGTTCTGCGAGCAAGAGAGAGCCCCGTCTCTCCTATAGCATCCCAGCCATTCTCTTAGCAGATTCCACCGTGTTGTCCAGCAGCATCGCGATGGTCATCGGTCCCACACCGCCCGGCACAGGACTGATCCAGCCTGCCTTCTGACTGACTGCTTCAAAATCAACATCGCCGACGACTTTCCCATCGGGGAGCCGGTTCGTCCCTACATCGATCACGACTGCCCCTTCGCGCACCATGTCGGCCGTCACAAACTTGGCTTTCCCAATCGCAACCAGCAAAATCTCGGCTTCGCGACAGACCGCCGGCAAATCCCTGGTCTTGGAGTGGCAAATTGTCACCGTGGCGTTACGCTGAAGCAGCATGAGCGCCAACGGCTTGCCGACGATGTTGCTCCGTCCCAATACGACTGCGCGCTTCCCCTCGATACTCACACCGGTGGATTCGATCATCTTGATGACGCCCTTCGGCGTGCAGGCTTCAAACACAGGATGCCCCTCAACAAGTCGCCCGAAATTATACGGATGAAACCCGTCTGCGTCTTTGTCGGGCGAGACCGCTTCGAGAACGACTTTGCTGTCGATATGCTTCGGGAGCGGCAACTGAACCAGAATCCCGTGGATCCTGGGATCGGCGTTCTTTTTCTCAATCAAAGACAACAACTCTGCTTGCGTCGTGCCGGCAGGCAATTTGTGGTCATCGATATAAATGCCCGCCGCATCACAGGCTTTCTGCTTGCTCTTCACATAGAGATGCGAAGCTGGATCATCGCCCACCAGAATCGTCACCAGCCCGGGCTTCATCCCGGTCTTAGCCAAGACCGCCGCTGATTCTGCTGCCAACCTCTCACGTATTTGCAATGCCAATGCTTTGCCGTCGATCAATCGTGCTGCCACTGGTTCCTCCTCTTTGAGAGAAACGGTCAGAAAAAATGCAACGCACCATAACAGGGCATTTTTACGCAAGTCAACGCCAGGAATACGTGAGCCGTTAGACGTGAGACAGGAAAGGAAATACCGATTGTCCTCTCCATGCCTCTCACGCCTCACCTCACGCCTCACCTCACGCTTCACGTCCGTTTCTTGACAGGCTCTTCACCTGCCAGCTACGATGGATTCGTGAATCACGCTCTAGCGCCATCGACCTTGTGAGCAGAACCTCCTCTGTGATGTCCTTTCTGACACGCGTTATCAGCCATCCGGCGGCCTGGCTTATCTGGATCATACCCGTTGTGATCGTCAGCCCACTCGGCGCCCAGATCACCGTGACCGAACTCCAGTCCCCCTATAGCTTTGTGAATGATCCCTTCGAGAAGGGCTATTTCATCTCGAACGTCAACGGCGAGGCAGAGACCGCCGATAACAACGGGTTCATCACCAAGCTCGATCCTCACGGCAAACTCCTCAATCTGAAATTCATCCAAGGCGGGAAGGGCAATGTCACCCTCCATGCCCCCAAAGGCATGGCCGTGGTGGAACACGTGCTCTATGTGGCCGATCTCGATACCCTTCGGGGCTTTGATACGACCACCGGTAAACCTGTCCTGGCGCTCACCATCCGATCGCCCACTACCACACAGCCGATGCTGCCACAGGCCTCATTGAGCGACGTGACCTTCGATGGCAAGGGCCACCTGTATTGCTCCGATCAGAAAGCCAACACGATCTACCGCGTCGATCTGGCCACCCAGACGTTTTCCGTGCTGGTCACAGACCGCGCCCTGGCCGGTCCCTCAGGCCTTGTCGTCCATCCCAAGTCCGGCCAAATCATCGCGGTGAGTTGGGATAAAGGCAAGATTTCCGAGGTCTCGCCGGAAGGCGTAGTGACAGAGCTCTTTTCCAACGGATTCTTTTCCAGCCGCTTCCAGAATCTCCGCGGAGTGGATTTCGACCGTTGGGGCAACATGTACGTGTCGGATTTCACGACGGGAAAAGTCTGGCGCATGAGCTGGGACAAGCGGTTTCAAGTCATCGCCGAATTCTTACCCTCGCCGGGAGATCTGAGTATCGACCGTGCAAACAACCTCATCCTTGTTCCGTATGAATTTGCCCATGCGGCCGAAATGAACGGACTTGAAACCCCCAGTGATGGGAAACTCAAGCAAGAAAAACGGACGTTGGCGGACTATGGCTTCATCCCCCCCCCGCCGAAACCGGCAGCGGAAGGACCCGCAAAGAAATGAGCCAATGCGCCTATTGTACACAACGGAAGGGTAAGCGGCCTTGCCCCGCCTTGGCGGGGCTGATCTGCAGCCAGTGTTGTGGCGAACACCGAATCGTGCGAGTCTCATGCCCAGCTGACTGCACCTACCTCGAATCGGGGAGCGATTATCAGCAGAAGCGGCTTGCGGGGCAATTCATGCCGATGCGCCGCGATTTCTATCGCGAGCTGGCGGACCTGGGCGGTGAGAAGGCCGCGGGCCTGTTCAATCTCGTCGAAGTGGTGATCTTTGGCTACTTCCAGGGACGCCGCGACGGACAAGACGCGGAAGTCGTGGCGGCGCTGCAGGCCTTGAGACGAACGCTCAGCCCCCTCCATGTGCCTGCCGCACCGATACCGGTCTTCGCTGAACATCTGAAGAAAGAGTATGAGACGTTCAAGAAGCAGAACCCTGAGCAAATTGCCGATATGTCCTCTGCACCGGAGATATTGGACCGGGCGATCGCCTTCGTCTCGGGCTTTTCCGGTACGGGCTTCCAATCACAACGGTTCCTCGGCGGGCTCGTCGGCTACGTGCGAGCCTACCATCCGGAGATTGCGGAACACCTGACAAAGCAACGAGAACCGGGCCATATCATCTTACCCGGGCAACAGTTCATGCCGCCCCCGGCCCCTGAACCCCATACCCATGGACCAGGGTGTCAACACCACCACTGATGTTCAGACGCTCCTGAATAACGGTAGGCCACGCACGATGAGCGCAGAAAAAGAACGACAGATCAGAAAAGCACGCCGGGTGGAGTTACGCTGCACCATCGGGTTTTCCTCCGGAGAGATCGAAGGGGACGCCACGGTCACGAACATCTCGACAGCCGGCTGCCGAGCCGAGTCTGATATCAATATGGCGGAAGGGCTCGACGTCCAAGTCTTGCTTCACCTTCCAGACCAGTCGCCACCAGTTAGAGTCGAGCGGGCCTCGGTACGTTGGGTTTCAGGGCATGCCTTTGGCCTGAGCTTCATCCTCTTCTTCCCGTCCGAACGAGCCCGCCTCTGCACATTCATCGAAAAAATCAAATAGCGTTGTCCCTTCCTCACTTTTTAATCAGCGTAGCCTCACGGACTCCAACTGCGCACATCAAGCGAGTATAAGCTTATTGTGCGGGCTCCTGGAGCACTGGAGTCTGTAAGACGCGATGCTATTCGACAATCGTCACCGTCATTTCAATCCGTTCGTTCGGTAGGTCGTGGTCGTTTCTCGGCAAACTCACGATTTTATCGGCCACGCCAAGGCCTTTGATCACCTCGCCAAACGCCGTATATTTTCTATCGAGGAACGGGGACTGCTCGACGACTATGAAAAATTGCGACCCCGCGGTGTCAGGCTCGCTCGCTCGCGCCATCGACACAATGCCACGCTTGTGAGGAATGTCGCTGAACTCCGCCTTGAGCAAGATGGGATTGCCCTTCTCATCCTTGGGTCCACCTTGCCCATAGGTGTCCTTGCGCAGCGAGTTTTTGGTATTGGGATCACCGCCCTGGATCATGAAACCGGGAATGACCCGATGGAATATCGTCCCATCGTAAAAGCCGGACTTGGCCAACTTGATAAAGTTCTCAACATGGTTCGGGGCCACATCGGGGTAGAACTTGATATGAATCTCGCCGAACTTGGTCTTGATAATGGCTCTCGGACCAGGGGTCGGCGGGGGGACAACGGGTTTTACTTCGGGCTTCCCTCCACAACCCATGAGAAGACCGATCGCCAAAAGCACTCCGCACAGCATGAGACTCCTCATGGCGGCAGAGTCACGCGTCATAGCCCGCCAGCCTCGCATCGTTTACTCAACCACCACGACCGTCATCTCCGCCCGTTCTGCCGGAAGGTCACGGCTGTTCTTCGGCAAACTGACAATCTTATCCGCCACCTCCATCCCCTTCACCACCTCGCCAAAGACCGTGTACTGCCCATCAAGAAAGTTCGAATCCTTCACGACAATGAAGAACTGCGAACCAGCGCTATTGGGATCGCTCGTGCGCGCCATGGAGAGAATTCCTCGTCGGTGAGCAATGTCATTGAACTCAGCCTTGAGCCGCTGACTGGGGCCACCCTGACCGTAGGTCTCCGGCTTATTCGGATCTTTAGTGTTGGGATCACCGCCCTGAATCATGAACCCTGGAATCACCCGATGAAATATCGTCCCGTTGTAAAAGCCGGATTTCGCCAACGCGAGAAAATTTTCAACATGCTTGGGGGCCTTCTCTGGGAAGAAGACGATTTCCATGTCTCCAAACTTTGTTTTGATAATGGCCTTGGGACCTTTCGCTCCTTCCGCTTTCCCGGCCGGGGCCTTGTCTGCTGCGAAGAGAGCACCCATCCCCAGCAACAGACTCCCACCGAGCACGAGCGTTACCGCCAGCATTTTCATCATGATTCGTCTCTGCATTTTCAGCCTCCCTGGAATAATAACCGATCTCGTTGCGACGTCATCCTACCATGGCGACCGGATCAGGTCCCAAACTGTCTGAGGGCCTGCTTCGCCGCCTGTTGTTCTGCTTCCTTCTTGCTTCGCCCGGACCCCACGCCCACGACCTCGCCCTGAATGGTCAGTTCCACCTCGAATAACTTTTGGTGGTCAGGCCCTGTTTCTCGAACCGTCACATACCGTGGCAATGTGTCATGCCGCTTTTGACACCACTCCTGAAACTGGGTCTTATAGTCGCCCGCCCCAGGCTGCTCCTGTTGAGCGGCAATATTCGTGAGTTCCTCTGCGAAAATGTGTCGAGTCACCGTGCGGCTTGCGTCGAATCCCCCGTCAAGATGGACCGCCGCAAGCACCGCCTCCAGTGCATCGGCCAACAACGAGTCCTTCTCACGCCCCTTCGAACGGTCCTCCCCGCGACCGAGCTTGAGGTGCTCCCCCAGTCTGAGCCGGCGAGCCACCTGAGCCAGCGATGCCTCACTCACCAACTTTGCCTTCAGCTTCGAGAGCGTCCCCTCTGAAGACTGCGGCAAGGCGGAAGCCAGATACTCACTCATCACAAGCGACAGCACGGCATCACCGAGAAATTCGAGCCGTTCGTTGTGTGGAGGCGGAGCCGGTTTCTGTTCGTTGACGAGGGAGGAATGAGTCAGGGCTTCTTCGAGCAAGGCCAGTGCCTTGAATCGATACCCCAACGAGGATTGGAGGGAGTCGGCGGAGGAAGCCGAAATCATAGTGGCGAGTACACCCCTCGCACAGGCCTGTCAGGCGTCCGGCTTTTTAAAGAGAAGGCAGGCATTGACCCCGCCGAATCCAAAAGAATTCGACAGCGCAACCGTCACCGCAGCCGGCCTGGCCTTGTGCGGAATGTAGTCCAGATCGCATGCAGGATCTGGATGATCCAGGTTGATCGTCGGAGGAAGCATCCCGTGGTAAAGCGCCAGAACACTAAACACCGCTTCAATCCCACCGGCCGCCCCGAGTAAGTGGCCGGTCATCGACTTGGTCGAGCTCACCGGAATGCGGTACGCCCGCTCACCGAACACCTGCTTGATAGCCTTGGTTTCAATAGCATCCGCCATCGTCGAGGTTCCATGCGCGTTGATGTAGCCGACCTGGTCCTTGCCGATGCCTGCATCCTTGAGAGCCAGGTCCATGCATCGGACCGCGCCTTCACCCTCTTCGGACGGAGCGGTAATATGGTAGGCGTCGCTGTTCATGCCGTAGCCTATGAGTTCGCCATAAATCCGAACCCCGCGCCGACGCGCATGCTCCAGTTCCTCCAAGACCACGACTCCAGCGCCTTCGCCGAGCACGAACCCGTCGCGCTCCTTGTCGAACGGCCGGCTCGCTTTCATCGGGTCATCGTTGCGAAACGACAAGGCTTTCGACGCCGCAAACCCTGCAACCCCCAACGGCGTAATGGCGGCTTCCGCCCCGCCGGCGATCATGACATCGGCATCGCCCGCCTGAATCAGTCGGAACGCGTCACCGATACAGTGATTGCCCGTCGCACAAGCCGTCACAGCACAGGAATTCGGCCCCTTGGCGCCCAGCCTGATGGCCACCTGCCCGGAAGCCAGGTTAATGATGGTCATCGGAATGAAAAATGGCGAGACGCGCCCGGGGCCCTTCTCCAGCAGAATCTTATGGTAGTGTTCGATCGATCCAAGCCCCCCAATGCCCGATCCAATATAGACCCCGACTTTCGTGGCCTCTTCCGGCGCCACGGTGAACCCCGCATCATCCACCGCCAGCTGGGCAGCGCCCACGGCATAATGGATGAACGCATCCATCTTTTTGATTTCTTTCTTCTCGATGAACTGGGCCGGATCGAAATCCTTCACTTCACCGGCAATTTGGGCATCGTAGGCCGCGGGATCGAATTTCGTGATCCGACCAATACCGGATTCACCGGCACAAATGGCCTTCCAGGTCTTTTCGACACCAGTCCCCAGAGGCGTGATCAGCCCCAGACCGGTCACGACAATCCGCCTGGTCGAACGAGCACTCATAACGTCCGACAACCGCTAGGCCTTTTCCTTAATGTAGTCCAACGCTTTCCCGACCGTCAGAATCTTCTCCGCGTCTTCGTCGGGAATCTCGATGCCGAATTCTTCTTCGAGAGCCATCACCAGCTCAACGGTATCGAGCGAGTCGGCACCAAGGTCTTCCACGAAGCTGGCTTCAGGCGTGACCTCATCCTCTTCGACTCCGAGCTGCTCTCCGATAATTTTTTTCACCCGTTCGTCCACAGTACCCATTGATTTTCCTGCCTCCTTCCCCATCCTTAACCCTCCTTGTCGCTGCGCACCTGTCGCCGCAGCATCTTACAATATTCTGCCCGCACAGTCGTCAAGGCATCAACATCCCGCCGTTCACATGCAACACGTGCCCGGTGATATAGGCTGCCTCGTCCGACACGAGAAAACGCACCGCCGCCGCAATATCGGCTGGTGTGCCCAACCGTCCCAATGGAATTTGCTTCTGGAGCGTGTCTTTCACCTCCGTCGACAATCCCTGCGTCATGGCAGTATCAATGAATCCCGGCGCGACCGCATTTACCGTGACTGAGCGGCTTGCATACTCCCGTGCAACCGTCTTCGTCAACCCGATCACCGCTGCCTTCGATGCCGCGTAATTGGCCTGGCCGACATTCCCCATCACTCCGACGATCGAGGCAATGTTGACGATGCGACCATACCGCTGCTTGGTCATCGGGAGCAAGACCGCCTTCGTGCAGTTGAACGTCCCGTTCAAATTTACTTGTAGCACCAGGTTCCAGTCTTCCTCTTTCATCCGCAACAGCAACCCGTCACGCGTGATCCCCGCATTGTTCACCAGGATATCGACCTTCCCCCATTCCTTGAGGACCTGGTCGACCATCGCTTTGGTGTCACTGGCATCGGCCACATTGACTTTGACGTTCAGCGCCTTGCGCCCCAACTGCTCCACCGCCGCAACCGCGTCCTTCGACCGGCTCGGATCAAGATCGGCGACCACTATATCAGCCCCGGCTTGCGCCAGCACCTCTGCTATCGCCCGGCCGATCCCTTGCGCCGCCCCTGTGACAATCGCAACCTTACCATGTAGTGACATCCGCTCGCTCCTCACATCCATTCACGCACTGAACGCAGCGCGGGTCGCCTCGAGCGACTTAGGATCATTGACATTCAGGATCACCGCGTCAGGCAGAATCCGTTTGATCAAGCCGCTCAATACCGTTCCCGGCCCAACCTCGACGAACGTCGTCACACCCATCGCGGCCATCGCCTTCACCGAATCTTCCCAAAGCACCGACGAAGGAAGTTGTAGCATTAGCGATGCTTTGATGTCGCTCGCCTTCGTGAGGGCCCTGGCTTCGGCATTGTTAATCAATGGCATCTTGAGATCGGACCAGGTGATCGCCGCCAAATCTCGGGCGAGCCGATCGGCCGCCTTTTGCATCAGGGGCGTATGCACCGGCACACTGACGGGGAGGGGGATCGCCTTCTTACATCCCTTGGCCTTCGCCAGTTCAATGGCCCGTTCCACGGCAGCCTTTTCCCCGGCAATGACAATCTGACCAGGCGAATTGAAGTTCGCCGCTGCCACAACTCCCACAGATGAGGCGTCCCGACACACCTCCTTCACCCCGTCTGACGTGAGGCCGAGAAGCGCGGCGACAAGCCCAGTCCCCGGCGGCACCGCTTCGGCCATATAGCGACCTCGCTTCTGCACGATCGCCACCGCCTCACGATAGGTCACTCCCCCAGCGGCGACGAGAGCCGAATATTCACCCAGGCTATGACCGGCCACAGCAACCGGCGTGATGCCCAATGGCTCAAACGCATGGAACGCGGCGATACTGCTCACCAACAATGCCGGCTGAGTATATTCCGTGAGGTTCAATCGTTCCGCTGGTCCCTCAAAACACAGGGCGGCAACGTCATATCCCAGCACCGATGAGGCCTCGTCGTAGAGACGCCTGATGCTCGGATGGGCTTCAACCAGCGCTCTCCCCATTCCGACTGACTGAGACCCCTGGCCTGGGAAGACCAACCCAATATTGGATGACTTTGTTGATTGGAGAGTCGCCATACTACCGGGGTGATTGCACGAGGCTACTGGTTACTCTCATCATCGTCATATTCGAAGCTGGAGAGGGCTCTCACCGCCATCTCCGTGAGTTAGATATCGTCGAATTTCCTTTGAATGTCAACGGGAAAAGTTGTTTGGTGGAAAGGCGACTGGCGCGGGGCTAAAGGCCAGCTTCAATCCGCCGCGTCACCATCGAATGAGGGCGGACGCCCACGTCAATCCGGCGCCGAAAGCCCCTACCATCACCAGGTCCCCATCTTTGATTCGCCCCTGGCGCACGGCTTCATCCAAGGCAATGGGAATCGAGGCCGCTGACGTATTCCCATACCGATCGAGATTCAGCATCATTTTCCCTGGCGGGAGTCCGAGACGCTCGGCCACCGCCTTGAGAATACGCAGATTCGCTTGGTGGGGCACATAGAGGTCGAGATCCTCAACACGGAGATCATTCGCAGCCAAGGTCTCTCGCGCCACTTCTTCCAATGTCCGAACCGCCACCTTGAAGGTTTCGTTCCCCTTCATCTTGATGTACTGCATCCGTTCCGTCACGACCTTTTCAGAGGGCGGCATCCGCGATCCTCCTCCTGGCACCGCGATCAAATCGCAGAGGGCGCCATCGGAACGAAGATGCGTAGACAAAATGCCCCGGTCGTTCTCACTCGCGCTGATGACTGCCGCTCCAGCCCCATCGCCGAACAAAATACAGGTGTTGCGATCAGTCCAGTCTGTAATCGCCGACATCACTTCCGACCCGATGATCAACACATGGCGCATGCCGGTTTTCACATAGGCATCCGCCATCGATAACGCATAGACGAACCCGCAACAGGCGGCCGACAGATCACAGGCCGCGGCACGCGTCGCACCCAGCTGATGTTGGATCAGACAGGCGGTGGCAGGAAGCGGATAATCACCAGTGCAGGTAGCCAACAGAATAAGGTCGAGATCTACCGCACGCACCCCCGCGGCAGTCAGGGCCCGCTCCGCCGCCTTCACCGCCAGATCAGAGCAGGCTTCACCGGGGCCGGCCACACGTCGCTCGCGGATACCGGTCCGTTCGACAATCCATTCGTCCGAGGTAGCCACCATCCGTTCGAGATCGGCATTGGTCAGCACCTTGGCCGGCACATACGATCCGGTCCCTGTAATACGAGCTCTCATGCTGGTGTATCCTCAGTTGTCTTGGCTTGTGAGAGGCTCTCTTCAATATCGCGTTGAATCAACTCATCGACGCGACTCTCTGCCAATCCCTTCGCCCGGCGGATGGCATTCTTGATCGCCTTGGCGGACGAACGGCCATGGCAGATCATCGTAATGCCATTGACGCCCAGGAGCGGCGCCCCGCCGAATTCCGCGTAATCGATTCTTCGCTTCAGATTGAGGAGCGGCTTGGCAATGAGCGGGTAGGCCAAGCGGCCGAAGAAGGATCCGGAAATTTCCTTGAACAACAACTTCTTAATCGTATCGGCCACTCCCTCGGAAATCTTCAGCGCGACGTTCCCGATGAAGCCATCACACACCACCACATCAGCGCTCCCGCTGTACACATCGCGGCCCTCGATATTGCCGATGAAGTTGAGCGGGCTGGCCTTAAGAAGCTTGAATGCCTCCTTCGTGACCTCATTCCCTTTGCTGTCTTCTTCCCCGATACTCAACAGCCCGACACGTGGGTTGGGCTTTCCGAAGAGATGTTTGCCATACTCATTCCCCATGATGGCGAATTGGGCTAGATGCTGAGCCGTACAGTCCACATTAGCCCCCACATCCAACATGATCGCCGTACCGGTCAGAGTGGGCAGGCTTGTCGCGATCGCTGGACGCTCGACACCCTTCGTCAGCCCGAGCACAAAGAATGACGCCACCATGCTGGCGCCGGTGTTCCCGGGACTGACCACGGCACTCGCCTCGCCACTCTTGACCAACTCAGTCGCAACCCAGATGGAGGAATCCCGCTTCTTGCGGGCTACGGTAGCCGGCGACTCGTGCATCTCGACGACCTGCGAGGCATGCCGAATAGACAGGCGGGAGTCCGTACAGCCGAGACGGCGACATTCGGCGGTGAGAATGGCCTCATCACCAACCAGCAGCACCTCGACATCACACTCCTGGACTGCCTGTAAGGCCCCCTCAATGGCCGGGGCCGGTCCATGGTCACCGCCCATGGCATCAAGCGCAATCTTCATAGCGGCTGAATACTCATCGAATGATGACGTGTCGCGTGGTCACGAAAGTAGAGCAGCCGTCACCACGCCACATGCGGCAGGAGTTTAGTGGGCTGCGGGAAAATGATGCCGGCCCGCCGGAAACCCAATGGTCCGCATGTCTGGGGCAACCGGACACGACTCGGCAGGGTGCTCAAAACGTTCGTCCAGCAAGGCCGCAGCGAGTGAGGGGCCGAGGCGTACCCTCTGGGGTACGTGGAGAGTCTAAACGATGCAAGATCGCCGCTAGCGGACTTGTTCAGCATCCTGTTAGAGCAGTGAAATGATCGTTGCAACAGGCATACAAGCACCCTCCCGTGGTGATCCGTTGAGCCATCGAACCTTGCAGGCACTGCTCAACAGCCCCTCTCGAACCTGCCTAGGACTCTTCGACCTGGATGACCGCCTTGCCCTTATACGTTCCGCAATTCAAGCAGGTGTAATGCGGCAACTTGATCTCGTGGCACTGCGGACAGACGGACATGCCCGGTGGTGTGATGCGCAATTTTTGTGTGCGTCGCTTGTCGCGTCGTTCCCGTGAATGTTTATGTTTTGGATTTGGCATGGCAACTCCTTCTCACTCTCGATAGCAGGCGGTCGCGCTACGATGCTGCCGACCCGCCGGTCTTGCGTTTCATGCCCTGGACCACCCGAAATGTCGGGATCGGTGGTTCCTCGGCACACTGACAGGGCCCCTCATTCAAATTTTTCCCACATCGTGCGCAGAGCCCCAAGCAGTCGTCGCTGCAGAGAGGCTGCATCGGCGCAGACAGGATCACATGTTCACGCAACATGGGTGCCAATTCCAAATGATTGCCCTGATATTGATACTGATCGTCAGGTTCCTCTTCTTGTTCGGCCTCCACGACCCCCTCACGCGCCTTCCGAGGATCGACTCGCTTCGGATGACGCGGCGCCGACTTGGGCTCAGGGATAAAAGCCGCCCGCACAGAAAAAGCCAACGGATCCTCATACTCCTTCAAGCACCGCACACATTCACGGAGGATCGTCCCTTCCAGGACACCGGTCACTGCGACCAGCCCTTCGACACTGGTCAGGTCCAGACTCACAGCCAGCGGACCACGGACCACGGCATCATCCTCAGTCAGGCCGAGTTCTTCAGCCGTTACCTCGCCGACCAGCGAGAGCCCATCTGCAGTGATGTCAGCCAGTTGCGGCGTCAACAGATCCATCGTGGCACCTACCTGCATTCCCATCCCCAACGTGACCAGTTACTTATCTATCTTATCGCTCTTCCGCAAAACTGATGAGGGCAATGTGCCGAGCCCGCTTGACCGCGGCCGTCAATTCGCGCTGGTGCCTCATACAATTGCCGGAGATGCGCCGCGGGACAATCCGACCGCGCTCCGTCAGAAAGTTTCTCAACAGCCCGACATCTTTGAAATCGATCGCCCCTTTATCGATACAAAACCGACAAGGCCGGCGGCGTTGAAAAAACCGTCCGCCGCCACCCCCACCTCCGTCTCGGTCTCCACCTCCGCCCTGTTCACGCTCCATAACCGTCTCCCTCTCTGTTAGACGTGCTCTTCAGGTTCATACCCGGCATCATCGTGCGCCGGCGCCTCAGTCCCGCCGCCGCCATCCTGGCGTTTCGGCATAAACGTCACCGTTTGGGCCACCACCTCATGCTTACTGCGCTTCTGGCCGTCTTCTGTTTCCCACCGGCGCTGCTGCAGCCGCCCATCGACGATGATCCCGCTCCCCTTGCTGAGATACTGTCCGCAATGTTCCGCTTGCTTGCCGAAGACGACAATGTCGACAAAACAGACTTCCTCTTTCAATTCATCGCCCTGCTTGTATCGCCGGCTGACCGCGAGGCCCAAACTGGCCACCGGCGTTCCGTTCGGCGTGTACCGTAGCTCAGGATTCCGCGTGAGATTCCCGATGAGAATGACTTTGTTAAACCCGGCCACCGGCAAACTCCTCCGATGACGTCTCGAGTGGCCGTGGCGGCACCAGTTCTTTTTTGAGGTGCACGGTCAAGAACTTGATGATGGAGTCTTCTAGCCGATAGGACCGCTCTAATTCACCAACCGTGATGCTGGGTGCCCTGAAGTAGAAGTAGACATAAGTGCCCTTCCGCTCCCGCTTCACCTCGTAGGCGAGCTTCTTCTTACCCCAGTTTTCTGATTTGATGAACTGCGCGCCGGTCTTCTCTGCCACCGACTTCATCTTCTCGATCAGGGCAGCGGTCTCCTCGTCGGAGACAGACGTACGAATAATGAACAGAGACTCGTAGAGCTCCATGCAGCAATCCTCCTGGACAAAGGCCCCCGAACAAGTCGGGAGCAAGGTGTAGGCACGCTGGATTCAGCCAGCGCGAAAGGGCGAACGTAACACGGACAGAAAGAAGCTGTCAATCAAGAGAGGATAGAACGAGGACTTGGCTACCCTTTCATGTTTACGAGCTTGCTCAGATCAAGCTTGTTAAGCACGCCCTTGAGATCCTCGATCGAAACAGCGTCTCCTTTGGCTTCCACCACGAAACGCTTATCGATCAGAACCCCCAGTTCTCCGCTGTGGTCACGTTTGTTGTACTTTTCATAAGCCTTGTACCCTCGGAACGTCGTCGTTTTCTCATAGCCGGTCGGAGAATCCTTATCAATTTCGTTATTAGCCCAGGCATAAAGCGCCAAGCTGGCGAGCCCGCTCGCATTGCCGATGTCCGAGATGGTCACATCAATGACCCGGCGGTCTTCACCGGTATACCGCGCCTCTGCTTTACTGATCGTCATCCCCAACGCGGTAGATTTCTCGCCCGATACCTCGGCTCGTTGCATGCCGTCCACCGATTCGGGCAGCAATTCCTTGAGGTGCCGGAAATCGACCGGCTCCATGGTTTTCCCTCCGCTCGCAGCCCGATTGAAGGCCTGCATCACATTACCTGCCGCTTGCATGGCATCGCCAAGGTTCGTAGACGACTCGCCCCCTACCTGTGTGCTTCCACTGGACTGTCCGGCCTTCTCAAGACCCTTCGTGAAGGATTCAAGGCTCTTGCCTGCTTGCTCGAGTTCTTTCGTCACCTTTTGCTCTTCTCTGCTTTGGGTTACAGCCCTGGGAAGCCCAACAAACGAGGCGCTGATCGCTCCGATAACGACGAACAGCACGATCGCCGCGATCACGACCGAGACGGTATAGCCGAGGGATCGCTCCGGTGGCGATTTCATCAAAACCGGCAGGCCAAGATACAGCAAGTACAGAGTATAGAATGCCGCCAAGAGTCCCAAAATGCCCAACGACGGAAGCAGATGGAATACCCCACCAACCCAGGCGGCCGTTGCGCCGTAGGCCGCCACCTTCAACGCCTGAGTGAGATTGCTCGTGCCGCCGAACGTAGGCGCCAGCGTATTGATGATCAGGGCGAGCACATAAACCCCCGCCAGCCCCAGCACATAGCTCACCAGCATTTGCGATAAGAGGCTCGAGAACGGCAGCCGCGTCGTGCCCATGAACGGCACCTGCACACCGACAACGGACAGCCCGACCAGCATAGCAATCGGTCCTATCGCGGCCAGCGGCATGATGTACCCGGTATAGAGTGCCTGCGCAGAGGTCTGTTCAGGCTCGATCACCGGCCATTCCGTTTTCGGTTGGAGCAGAATATTCTTCACGCGCTCTACAATATTCATAACGTCCACTCCTTTCATGGAAAGGGCAACGCGCTTGGCCGCACCGCATGCAGAAATCGCTGATTGCTCGGGTTATGGAAAACTCTTTTGGTGGAGGCACAATGCGGGGAAGAAAGACCTGCAGAGATCGAGAACTCCTGTCTTCCAGGCAGGCTCATCGAGACCGCTCCCGCTTCGAAGAACTGCCGACCGGACGGAAAGGCTATCATATAGCAGGAAGGAGATACTAGCGACAGTCTGGACAATCAGTAGGGATTGTGTGTGAACAAGAAGTCAGCCTGGCTGCGCCCCCTCATCTTCTCCCGGCTTCTCTCGAATATTAAACTGATTCATCGCTACGGCTGTCCCCCGGTGGATCAGATATTCCAACGCATCGACGGCACGATCGAGGCAGGGATTCAACACCTCGAACTCTTCTTTCGTGAACGCCTGCAACACATATTCCGCCGAATCCTGACGCGGTGCCGGTCGGCCGATTCCAATCTTGACCCTCACGAACTGGGGTGTCCCGATCGCGTCAATGACCGACTTGATCCCGTTGTGCCCCCCATGCCCACCGGCTTGTTTGATCCGGAGACGCCCTAGATCAAGATCCAGATCGTCGTGAATGAGGATCAGGTCGTCAGCAGTCAACGAAAACTCACGGAGGAGACCTTTGAGCGGAGGACCAGTGATGTTCATCCAGTCGAGCGTGCCGGCGAGTTCGATGAGCTCCGACCCAAGCCGTCCCGATCCACGATGAGCTATGCCGCGTTTGGCGAGACGGATGGACCACCGAGCGGCAGCCCGCTCAATGACCCACATGCCGACGTTGTGGCGGGTTTGGGCATAGGCAGCGCCCGGGTTGCCCAGCCCAACGATGAGGCGCAACGTTACTTCTTCTTTTCAGCTTCTTTCTTCTCGGCTTTTGGCGCTGCAGCGCCCTTCTTCTCGCCGCCCTTCGCCTCAGGAGCAGCCGCACCGGCTTTTGCCGCTTCGCCACCCTCAGCGGCTTCACCCGCGACTTTACCCTTCGTGACCACCTCGGGCTCTTTCGCGCCCTCCGGCGCCGCTGCGCCGCTCGCGAGGAGTGATTCGAGCTTGGCTTCCGTCATCGGAGCCGCCACACTCACGACCATCTGCTCAGGATCGTCGAGATAGCGGATCCCTTCGCGGGCAGCCACGTCTTTCAGATGGAGACCTTGCGCAATGCCGAGTCCTGAGGCATCGACTTCGATGAAGTCCGGCAAAACTGCTGGTAAGCACTCAATATGCAACTCGCGCATATTGTGGTGGAGGATGCCGCCTTCCTTGACACCGGCAGGCACTCCGCCGGTCAAATGCAGAGGAACTTTCACGCGAATCGGCTTATCCATCGAGATTTCAAACAGATCTGCATGCAACACATTCCCTTCGACCGGATCGACCTGGAAATCGCGCAAGAGTGCGGTCCGCTTCGGTTTTGACTTCGCTCCAGTAAGCGTAAGCGACACGAGCGCGCTTCCCCCCGCCTGTGCTTTTAAAATCTTGACCAAGCTATCTGGTTCAATCGTCAAGAGCAGGCATTCGCCCTGCCCATACAACACGCCGGGGACTTTGCCCTCCCGCCGAAGTTGGCGTGCCGCACCCTTTCCCGTTTTCTCTCTCACTGTGACCGCTAGATCGAATTTCATGCTATGCCTCCGTCCCCTTCTCGCTGGTCCGCTGATGCCTCGATCTCGAGTTAGGCAAACAACGAACTCACCGACTCGTCTTCATGTATACGCCGAATCGCCTCACCTAACAGTGGCGCGACCGATAATTGATGCAACTTCGGGCAGATCTGCTCTTTGCCCCGTAACGGAATCGAATTGGTCACGATCACCTGCTTCAGGCAGGATTGCTGGATCCGCTCCAACGCAGGCCCGGTGAGTACCGCGTGGGTACAGGCGGTCCACACTTCCCGAGCCCCGCGATCCAGACAGGCCTGCGCCCCCTTCACAATGGTGCCGGCCGTGTCGATCATGTCGTCCAGTAACAGCGCACTTTTACCCGCAACATCACCGATGATGTTCATGATCTGCGTCTGGTTTGGTCCTTCACGTCGCTTGTCAATAATCGCCAGGTTGGCTTGGAGCCGCTTCGCAAACGCGCGGGCTCGCTCCACTCCACCAGCGTCCGGCGAAACGACCACCAGGTCGCTCACTTTCTGTTTCGTAATATAATCCAATAATACGGGTAGTGCATAGAGATGGTCCACCGGCACATTGAAGAACCCCTGGATCTGCCCCGCGTGGAGATCCATCGTCAACACCCGATCAGTGCCGGCGGTGCTGATGAGATCGGCCACGAGCTTCGCTGAGATCGGCACACGCGGCTGATCTTTGCGATCCTGGCGCGCATAGCCAAAATACGGGATGACCGCAGTGATGCGATTCGCCGAGGACCGCTTGAGCGCATCAATAATAATCAGCAACTCCATAAGGGAGTCATTGACAGGCTGGCAACTCGACTGCACAACGAACACGTCGGCGCCACGAACGTTTTCCTCAATCTTGACGCGAATTTCGCCGTCACTGAATGACGACACCGTGGCCTCCCCAAGCTTGGTCCCAAGGTAGGCACAAATCTCATGGGCCAGGGCCGGATTCGCGTTGCCAGAGAATATCTTTAGCTCCCTGCTCATCGATTCCTCAGAGGGTCCTTGGATACGACTGCGTAACGTTCTGATTTCGTATATGGTTCGTCTCGACGGCGGGCATCGGTGGGCGTAATCGTGACCCGCCTACCTGGTTCGCTGCGCGCTGTTGATGAAGCCAACTAAGGGGGCAGACTTTAACGGAGTTCACGGGGAGTTGTCAACCAAGCCACGGTTTATCGTCGCGGTTCGTATCGCCAGCCGAGCGGGCCTGAACAGGTGGGGACGACAAAAGCGTTCATCAAGTTCTCACTCGAGAACTGGGCCTGGGCCTGGCGCGCGCTCGCCTCGTCCGCGAACACCCCGAACACAGTCGCCCCGCTTCCGGACAGCAGCGCGATCTCGGCTCCTTGACCCTGCAAGCTCCGTTTAATCTCCCGGAGCTTCCCGTGTGCGGCGAAGACCGGCGCCTCGAAGTCATTCTCTGCCGCGGCAATTAACTGGGCCCAGCTCACCCGTGATTGCCGGTCGAGTTCTCGCTGGACCAGCGACAGCGGCGTCACAGCGGTCCTGGTGGCAGCCAATTCATGATATGCCCACTTGGTGTTGACCCCAAACCCCGGGTTGACGAGCACGACCCATCGCGCCCCTTCAACGACGACCGGCCGGACTGTTTCTCCTCGACCCGTCACGAACGCTGAGGGGGCAAAGAGAAAGAAGGGCACATCGCTACCTAACGATTGTCCGACATCAGCCATCTGTTTCGGAGACCACTCCAGCTGCAGGAGGCGGTTCAATCCTATGATGGTGGCTGCGGCATCGCTGCTCCCGCCACCGAGGCCGGCTCCCATCGGAATGCGCTTACGCAACTCAATGTCGAGCCCGATGGCATCCTGAGCCCGCTCCAACACCTCGGCGGCGGCGCGATAGACGAGGTTGCTCTGGTCGGCAGCCAGCTGCGCCGCATCACACGTAAGCTGGATATCCTGTCGGTCAGCACGCAGCCTGATCTGCACCTCGTCTTCTAGGCCAACCGTCTGCATGATCGACCAGAGATTGTGGAACCCGTCGGGGCGGCGGTCGAGGATGCGCAGGATCACATTGATTTTGGCGGGAGCGAAGACGGTAATCTCGGATGGACTCAGCTGCGAATTAATCACGACCTCCCTTGATGGCATACTTCTCTAGCCGATAACGAAAGGATCGCGTGTTGAGCCTCAGAAGCCGCGCGGCCTTTTTCTTCACCCACATAGCCCGTTCGAGCGCCTTCAAGAGCAGGTCTTTTTCAATGCCGTTGATGAGCCCCTCCAAATCCAACCCATCTTCCGGCAGGTCCGTAGGCACCCCCTGCTGCTGAGGGGTCGCGACTCGATGGAGCCAGCCGCGAATATCGTTATCCGACACAGGCGCACCAACAGAAAAGGCGACAACGCGCTCAATCAAGTTTTCAAGCTCGCGCACATTGCCGCGCCACTCATGGCCCAACAGCACGTGCATCGCCTCCGATGTCAATACGGGAGCCGGCTTGCCGCTTTCCTGTGAAAACTTCTCGAGGAAATGTTTCACGAGCAGCGGGATGTCTCCGGTTCGAAGCCGCAACGGTGGGAGCCGAATCGGGATCACATCTAAGCGGTAGTACAAATCTTCGCGAAATGAGCCGTCGGCCACAGCCTTTTCAAGGTCCTTATTGGTCGCAGCCACAATGCGCACATCGACCTTTACATCCTGGTTGCCGCCCACACGCCTGAACTCTCGCTCCTGAATCACGCGAAGCAGTTTGACTTGAATTGTTGGGGTCGTATCGCCGATTTCATCCAAAAAGATCGTGCCGCCGTTGGCGACTTCGAACAACCCCGCCTTATTGGCCATCGCGCCGGTAAAGGACCCCTTCATGTGCCCGAAGAGTTCGCTTTCGAGCAACGTCTCCGGCACTGCGCTGCAATTCACCGCCACAAAGGGCATCGAACTCCGGGCACTGTTATAGTGAATCGCGCGCGCCACCAACTCTTTTCCTGTTCCGCTTTCCCCACAAATCAGCACATTGCTCTTGGCGTCCGCGACTTTGCGCACCACATCGAACACCTTCTGCATGCTCTCGCTTTGGCCGACAATCTGTGCAAATGACGACTGGCTCGCCATTTCGCGTTTTAATAGAATGTTTTCCGTTGAGAGCCGCCGCTTCTCCAGGGCGTTGCGGATGATCAGCTGCACTTCATCGACCTGGAACGGCTTGGTCAGGTAGTCGTACGCGCCCTGTTTCATCGCATCGACCGCCGAGTCCGCGGTCGCAAACGCCGTAATCACGAGGACCACGGTTTCAGGAGAAGAAGACTTCACCGCCTTCAGGACCGCCATGCCATCGGCTTTCGGCATGCGGAGGTCGGTGATGACGAGATCGAAGATTTCCTTGTTCAACTGACCGATGGCCTCTTCGCCATCCGACGCTTCGGTCACGGCATAGCCCGCGCGTTTGAGCATGATGCTCAAAACTTCGCGCAGGCCTCTCTCATCATCAACGACTAGGATCTTTTCCACGGCGTCCGCCCCTCATGCCACAACCGCACCCCGGCATCCCCGGAACGCGGCATACATACGACAAACCGTGAGCCTTGACGCTCCTGACTTTCGACCTTGATCCACCCCCCGTGCAGATCGACGATTCGATGGACAGCCGCAAGACCCAGCCCTGACCCCTCTTTCTTCGTCGTAAAAAACGGGAGAAAGATCTTGTCGAGGTTTTGTTTCGGAATGCCTTCCCCGGTGTCCTGAAACGCAATTTCGATGACCTCACCCTTGCGACCGCCGGCATCAACGTGGCGACAGCTCGTCGAGATCGTCAACTGTCCTCCCTCCGGCATCGCTTCAAACGCGTTCGTCGCCATATTCCAGAAAACTTGCCGGAACTGATCCTGATCGACCAGGGCCGTGAGCACCCCGGCTGTCAGGGACGTGACGATTTTGATATTGGAACGTGTTCGCGCTTCATGTTGAACGAGATCGAGGGTCTCAGCAAGCACTTTGTTGAGATCACGCTCTGCGAGATTGAGCGCCGGCGGACGTGCATACTGGAGAAATTCGGTGATGATGTTGTCGAGCCTGGTGGCTTCCCGAATCGCAATGTCCATCAGCCGGCGATTGGTTTCGTCTTCCGTGGCATCTCTCCGGAGCATTTGCATCGCGCCGGCCAATGCGCCAAGCGGGTTCCGAATCTCATGGGCCATCCCGGCAGACATTTCACCCAAGCTCGCCAGCCAATCCTTGCGGCGCATCTCCTCTTCGAGATCCCGAATCTGCGTCAAATCTTTGAACACGCCGACCAAACCAGTCTGCCTCCCCTGCTCGTGCAATGGGGAGAGGGTCATGCCGAGGATCAGACGATTGCCGTCAGCCCTCTTGCATTCCACCTCAAATCTCGTGGTCGCCGACAGAGCGCCATTGAGTTGTTCGTCCGATCGTTGGCTAGGATGCCAGTTGAAGACCTCGCGCCAGGGACGCCCGGCCACGTGAGTAAGCGTATAGCCGGTTGCTTCCTGTGCCGCAGGGTTGAACGAGGTGATGCACCCCGTGGCATCTGCCGTAAAGACGCCGCTGCTGATGCTGTGGACGATATTCTCATGAAAGACTTGGAGGCGAGTCAGTCCCTGTTCCTTCTCGCGCAACGATTGATCCGCCTGCTGAAGCTGTTCAGCCAAGGTTCCGCCCAGGATCCCGACGACAAGAAGGGCGAGGGCATAGACGCCAAATGTTTGAAAAGTTTCAGGTACCGTCAGCCGACTCGGCGGCAGCCAGCCCCACCCCTCAATCAGGCCATACAATTGAATGTTCGTTAAGAGCCCAAACAAGATAATGCAGAAACAGGCGGTCAGGACCCCCACTCGCCGACGGGGGACGAGACTGGCGACCGCGACGGTCATGACATAGAGCACTGCGAAGGGACTCTCTACCCCCCCTGTCTGAGTCACCAGCACCGTTTCAAGGAGGAAGTCGATCCCCACCTGAGCCCAAAAAAATATCGTGAGAGCGACTGGTGAGGTCAGCGCACGGAGCAGAATGACGGAAGGGATCGTCAGAGCGTAGGTGACAATAATCAGGCTGTAGAATGTTTCGACCCGCCCGCCCTTCGCAACTTGGAAGGCGAGAGACAGACCGAGCATCAGAGTCACGAGGGCCATCCGAAGCCCCATGAGCCAATACAATCTTGTGCGCAAATCAATCATGAGCGGAAGACCACTGGGCGAGAAGGAGATCGTCGGGGCATGAAGAGAAATGTGCCTCGTTCATTCTCCTCGTATAAGGGGCCAGGAACCGCGTCATCGCAATTTGATGAGGCGTCGAGTGGTTTGACCAGAAAGGCTTAGAGAAAGCCTGCATGCTGGGAACTAGGCCCCAACTCCGTGAGAGGAACGGACTGAACGCCAACCTCTATCCGATTGCAGACGCCATTTTAAAGATCGGGAGGTACATCGCAATCACGATAAACCCGATCACAATCCCCAAGAACACCATCATCCCCGGCTCAAGTAATGATGTTAACGAGGCAACTGCCTGATCAACTTCATCTTCGTAAAAGTCTGCAATTTTCCCCAACATACCGTCCAGCGCGCCGGTTGACTCACCGACGGCGATCATATGCGTAACCATCTTCGGAAAGACCCCGCTTGCCGCCAAGGGATCGGCGATGGTCTTTCCGCCACTGATACTGACGCGGGCGTTGAACAACGTCTCTTCAATAACCTTATTACCTGCAGTCTTTGCACAGATAGACAAACCATCGAGTAGTGGGACCCCGCTGGAGAGCAAAGTCCCAAGCGTACGGGTGAACTTGGCAACCGAGGCCTTTCTGATTAAGTCTCCAACCACTGGCAACTTGAGGAGCAACTTATCTATGACCATCCGCCCTTTCACGGTCGCATAGTATTTTTTAATACCAATGATGGTCCCCACAATACCCCCAAGAATGACATACCAGTACGCAATAAAGAAGTTGCTGGTGTCGATGACTATTTGCGTAGGGCCTGGCAACCCCATTTTTCCACCTGACAGTTCAAGAAACATCTTTGCAAAGATTGGAATGACAAAAAGCATGAGAACAGCGATAACCACAACGGCAACTCCCATGATCGCGGCTGGATAGATCATGGCAGACTTGATCTGCCCTTTGAGCTTCATCGCTTTCTCGATGTATTTGGCGAGTCGCGTCAAGATCGTATCGAGCAGGCCACCCACCTCACCCGCATGCACCAAGTTGACGTAGAGGTCGTCGAAGACTTTAGGATGGCGACGTAAGGCATCCGAAAAGGTCGAACCTGCCTCCACTTGGGTCTTCACTTCCCCGATTGTCTCTCGCAGCACTTTATTCTCGGACTGGGTCGAGAGGATTTCGAGACACTGCACCAAGGGCAGGCCCGCATTGATCATCGTGCCAAATTGTCGCGTAAATACAACCAAGTCTTTATCTGTGAGACCAGACCCAAAACTCATCTTGAATCCGCCCGCACCGCTCTTCTTTTCTTCGAGGCTGGTGACGACGACGCTTTGCTTGCGGAGTTGGTCTACCGCCTCATCTCGGGTTTTTGCGCTGAGCTCGCCCTTCTTGACAGCACCCGATCTGGTTCGTCCGACATACGCAAAGGTAGCCATGCTCAACACTCACCCTTCGATGTGGCCATCGCCCTGGCCGGTTGTAGACTGAGGGGAATACCTACGAGGCGAGTCTACTGGCCACCCCCAGACCTGTCAAACAAATGCACAATCCCTGCGCAGGCAATGAGGCACGCAGGTTCAAGCAATACAGAACCTTAGCTGCTGATTGCGCTCGTGTGCCGATAACCTCGGTAGAGGTAATGCAACCCGGACAATAGCGTGAAGGAGACCATGCCGAACAAGAGGGGCAGCATGATGGCGAGGTCGATGTGACGGGAACTCAGGAATATCACCATCACGACATAGGACAGCTGGAGAAACGTGGTGCCCTTGCCCAAGAAGGTGGGAGTAAGATCCACGCGAGATTCTGTGAAGTGCGCCACAGCCGTTCCCAACATCAGGATCAAGTCTCGGCTGACTACGAGGATGGTGACCCACGACGGAATCAAATGAATCATCGAGAGCGTGATGAACCCGGAGGTGAGGAGCAGCTTATCAGCCAGAGGGTCCAACACGGCTCCGAGCCGGGTATGTTGATTCGTCACGCGGGCGATCGCCCCATCGAGCGCATCAGTGAGTCCGGCCACGATAAGAACGACGAGCGCGTGATCAAATCTGCCGTAGACAAGTAACCCGATGTAGCAGGGAATCAGGAGAATACGGAGGATTGTCAAGCTGTTGGGGATATTCATATCTTCCGGGAAACATCGGCCTGCCACAGCGGGGGGAAATGATAGGAGGGCGTTACGAGGTTGTCAACGGCTTGCAGTCGGCACGGCTCGTCCCTATAATCGAGGCCTTGGGCCATTCCATTTGAGTGCCATGGAGGTCGTAATGAGTTCGCTCCCGCTGCTCTTCAAAAAAGAAGGTCTGGTTGAAAAACACCAGGTTGAAGGAGTCGATCCGAGCGATCGGTATTTCAATCGCGCGGTCCTCGTCAATCGAACACCCTCAGGTTACGCAGCCAAAGTCATGTATGAAGCCCTGACTGTTGAAGGGCACTCGCATCCGACTATTGCCGCTGCGGTACAAGAACTCATCGAAGCGATGCAGGGGTTCGGCTTCAGCAGGATGAGAACCCGCACCAATTTCAAGGGCGCGAAGTATCTTGCCGAAAAGGAAACCTGGGTTGATTACCAGGACCCAGCATAGCCCCGCCTATCTTGCAGACACGAACTCCCGATACGCTAGATCGTGAATGCGCGGACGGAAGACCTTAATCTTCTCGTTCCTCCGAGTCGGATGCACCCGGTTGGATAACAGCACCACCTCCAATTCGCACAGCGGATCAATCCACAGCGACGTCCCGGTGTAGCCGAGATGCCCGAACGACCGCTCCGAAAAGCAGGACCCCGATGAGGACGGCGCCGACGGAGTATCCCATCCCAACGCCCAACTCGATCGAGAGGAAGATGGTTGGCGGGTCGTAAATTGCCTGACGAGTTCCCGGTCCAGAATTGACTCTCCTCCATGATAGCCGCGGAGCCAGGCTCCGGAGACAGCCAGCACCGATTCGGCTGTCCCGAATAACCCTGCATGGCCCGCGACGCCACCCATCGCCGCGGCATTCTCGTCGTGCACCTCGCCACATAAGAGTCGGTTGCGCCACTCGTCTTGTTCGGTTGGTGCGATTCGTGAGGCATCAACGATTGGGCGCGCAACACCTAGTTGCGTTCGCCCTGCGGTAGGGCAAAACATCAGTGGCTCGGCCCGTAGCGGCCGGATGATGGCTTCTTCGCACCAGAGATCCAGCTCCATTCCAGTGAGACGCTCCACCAGAAATCCTAGCAACATGAATCCAAGGTCGCTGTACACGACTCGCTCCCCTCGCCCATAGATCAACGGTTCGTCACGAATCATCTTCAGCACATGCTGCTTGACGGGTTGATTCCCGCCAGAGAGCCTCGGGACCATAGCTCCTGCGTCAAGCCGCTCGTATAACGGTCGCCATCCGGGCAAGCCCGAGCAATGGGTTAAGAGATCGCGCACTGTTGCCTGCCCGATCGGCGTCCCTTCAAGTTCGGCTAATACCTGTTGCACGGGATCCTCGAGAGCAACCTTGGCGCGCTGAATCAGAAGCAATACTGAAGTGACCGTTGCCAGCGGTTTCGTGAGAGAGGCGAGGTCATAGATGGTGGAGTGTTGTACGGGAAGGCCTGGGGGCGCCGACGACAGTCGTCCAGCCACAGCCACACACTGCAGCTCGCCGCGCAGGCGCACCGTCAACACGGCACCGGGAAAGACACCGTCGTCAACGGCCGACTGCAGTGCCGCCTGAAAGACGTGATGGGTAGCCATAGGCGAGACACCTGTCACTGGTGAGGGAATATGCAGCCGTGGTGAACTGCGTAAGGCAATCTAAGGAACGCATGAGTAGACGAGGAGCAGCCACTGCAGAGGGGTTATAACGCCGGGCTCGACTCTCCTTCGAGCTTCTCCTCCGATGGGGTCCCGGCGTCATGGAAGGCTTCCTGTTCTTCCACTTCCAACATACGCTCGAACATCCGCAACGATGCGCGCAACCGTTCAACCATGAGCAGCCGCTGTTTCTGGAGCGACGAGAGATCGCGCTGTGTATCGGTCAACTCGACCCTGGCCTGACGAATCAACTCGCCGGCCTTCAGTTCAGCCTCCTTGATGACGAGGTCCGCCTCCCGCTGCGCATTCCTCTTCACATCCTCTGCCAGCGATTGAGCAGACAGGAGGGTGCTCGACAATGTCGCTTCGGTCCGCTTCAGTTCGGCGAGCTGCTGTTCAAGAAATATGATCTTTTCTCGCTGAACCGCATTGTCTCGATTCAACGATTCGACCGTCTGTGCCAGTTCTTCAAGGAAGCGATTGACCTCTTCCTTGTCGTACCCGCGAAAGCTGACCTTGAACACCATTTGTTGGATATCGAGCGGTGTAATTCTCATGGCATCCCCCATGGTCATCTCAGTTCATCCTCATGGCCAATTCCTTGAGTGACTGCACAACCGCGATTTGCAGGAAGGTGATGATCAGGATCGCGATGACCGGCGACAAATCCATCCCCATCCGCCACCCCATCCATCGACGAATCGGCGCCAGAACTGGTTCGGTCGCACGATCGAGAAATTGCACGATTGGATTCCATGGATCCGGGTTTACCCACGAGATCAAGGCACGAGCAATGATCACCCACATGTAGAGCCACAGCATATAGTCAAGGATGGTCGCCACCGCCGAAAGAACATTGGCTACAACAAACATCAGCCTCCCAACTCCTTCGAGCGTGTGGTGGCCGCTTCGACCGCCGCCATCAGCGCGGCACGGAATCCCCCCTGTTCGAGCCGATGAAGCCCGGCAATGGTGGTGCCTCCGGGAGACGCCACCCGATCTTTCAGTTGAGCGGGATGCACCCCTGATTCCAGCACCAATCGAGCCGCGCCGAGCACCGTCTGGGCGGCCAGGAGTTCGGCGGTCTGCCGCGGCAAGCCCATCATAACCCCCCCGTCCGCCAACGCTTCAATGGCCTGAAATACATAGGCCGGCCCACTCCCGCTCAGTCCGGTCACGGCATCCATCAATCGTTCCTCAACCGCCACCACCAGGCCGACCGCTTCGAATATCGTTCGAACCAGCCGAACGTCATCGTCGGAAACCCCGGCACCCATCGCAAGAGCGGTCATGCCTTCTCGGACCAATGCCGGAGTATTCGGCATCGCACGGACCACTCGCGTCGCCCCGCCCGTCTGTTCCGCGATCGTCCGAATCGTGCCCCCCGCCACAATCGATATCACGAGTGCATGGGCCAGGGTCGGACCAAGCTCACTGAGCACAGCGGGAAGCATCTGAGGCTTCACCGCCAAGACCACCACATCCGCCCAGGAGACCGCCTCGCGGTTGGCGGAGCCAACCCGAATGCCGAATTGACTCTTCAAACGATCGCGGCGCTCAGCGACGGGATCCGTCGCCCATATCGACTCAGCAGAACACACCTGTCCCCCGAGGAGACCGCCGATCATCGCCTCAGCCATCTGGCCACCACCGATGAACGTGATCTTGCTCATAATTGTTGGGCTAGGCACGCCGCGCTCCAAAAATAGCTGTACCAACCCGCACCATCGTCGCCCCTTCTTCCACCGCAACGTGATAATCGTTCGACATACCCATCGAGAGTTCCTGCAAAGAGACGGTGCCTATCTGTTGGCGTGAAAGGCGCCACGCCAACTCACGCAGACGACGGAAGTAGGGACGAGCCTGTTCCGGATCGCTGGTGGGAGGTGGAATCGCCATGAGCCCTTTCACTGCCACATGGGGCAAGGCCCCCAAGCTCGGCATCGCTCCCTCAAGCTCATCCGGCAGAAACCCGGCCTTCGTCGCCTCCCCTTCGAGATTCACTTCCAACAACACCGCTTGAGTCAGCCCCGCTTCCCGCGCCCGCCGGTCAATTTCCTCTGCCAACTCGACACTATCGACCGACTGGATCAGGTCAAAGATCCCCACAACCGATCGAACCTTTCGCCGCTGCAAGTGCCCGATAAAGTGCCATTGGATCGGTTCCCCCCGCAACGCCTCAATTTTTGGAAGCGCCTCTTGGAGGCGGTTCTCACCAAGAATCATCAATCCTGCTGTAATCCCTTCACGGATCTGGTCCAGGCCCACCGATTTGGTCGCCGCGACGAGGCGCACGCTCCCTTCGGACCGTCCGGATTGCTGCGTCGCATGCCTGATCCGCTCGAAGACGAGTCGAAGATTCTCACCGATTGAGCCACCCGCCTGTAGAGCCATCTCGCCTGATGAGCCACAGCTGAAGCCCGCCTATCAGAAGTTCGGGAGTATTGTACCGAAACCGCCAGACAAATGTCAGCGCGCGCACCCAGATTAGCTCCTATCGGTGAGAGAGCAGGGTGATCCCGCTGACCATCGTCCCGTTCACCCGGCCTTCCCGTCGATATGAATAAAAGAGCTGATCATGGCAGATCGTGCACAGATTCACCGCCGAAACAAAGGGTGCAGACACACCCTGCTCCTCCAATTGCCGACGGATCAAGGCCTTGAGATCCAGTCGAGCCTTATGCCCTCGATAGTCCCGAACAACCGACTCCCAATCGGGCATTCCCACTCGAAGCTGGTCGAGCACCGGCTCATCCACTTCGTAGCAGCAGGGACCGGCCGAGGGCCCAATACTGACTCGCAGATCCGACCGCGCCGATCCGAATCTGGTCGCCATCAGCGTGATGGTATTCGGAACAATCCCGGCGACAGCGCCACGCCAACCGGCATGAATCGCCGCCACGACACGCCGACCCGGGTCATGCACGAGCACGGGGACACAATCCGCCGTGCGCACCGCCACCGTCACGCCAGATTGGTCGGTCACCAGCGCGTCCCACCCGCCAGGGAACTGATCCGACTCGGTCAGTGGACGATCCACCACCAAGGCATCGGTCCCATGCACTTGCTTGACAGACAGCAGCCACCCTCGCCCCTTCGCTCCAGACTGACGAGCCGGCACTCCGACATCGAGTGCCAGCGAGTCTGCATGGCGGCGCGTGCCGAAGAAATGTCGGACACCGTCACGCGCAGACGCGAAGGCAGGAACCGTGATGACCGGTGCGGTCATGGCCATAATACTCCGCTGAGACTACTCACACCCACAGACCTGTCGGCTCAGTCGACCTGCTTACGCAGGAACGTCGGCACATCCCACTCATCATCAGTGACAACCGCCACTCGCTCCATCGACTCTCTTGGATCTCCCATCCGCCGTAAGTAGGTCGGACGGTCGAGATCTTTGAGAGGCCGCTCGGCATAAGATCGGTCTCCCATCGTCTGGCCGACACCATTCATCGCCTGTTGCCCGCTGCGAGAAGTCCGAGCCGCCGTCGCGGGAACTGGAGCGGCCTGCTCCTCCCGTTCAAATCCTGTGGCAATCACCGTCACGACCAGGTCGTCGCCCATATCGGGGTTGATCACCTGTCCGACAATGATATTGGCTTCCGGATCGGCTGTCTGCTGGACAATCGTAGCCGCCTCCTCAATTTCGTGCAACGACATGTTCGCTCCGCCGGTGATATTCAACAAGACACCGCGCGCGCCCTCTACGCTGCCTTCCTCCAACAAGGGACTGCAAATCGCCTTCTGCGCCGCTTCGATCGCCCGATTCGTCCCGCGCGCCACGCCCATTCCCATCACGGCGCGACCCGTATGCGACATCACGGTGCGGACATCGGCAAAGTCCACATTCACATGGCCAGTAGTCGTGATCACATCCGCGATACCCTGAATGGCCTGTCGAAGGACGTCATCGGCCACCTTGAAGGCTTCGAGTAGCGGCGTCGCCTTGTCGACGATGCCGAGCAATCGCTGATTCGGAATCACGAGCAAGGTATCCACATGGCGACGAAGGTCACGAATACCTTCATCCGCATGAATCATCCGACGATGACCTTCGTATGAAAAAGGCTTCGTCACAACCCCGACCGTCAAGATGCCGAGTTCGCGCGCGATGCTCGCCACGATCGGCGCGGCACCCGTCCCGGTTCCGCCGCCCATCCCCGCGGTCACAAACACCATGTCCGCGCCCTCCAGGCACTCCCGGATATGATCTTTGCTTTCCAACGCGGAGTCTTTTCCGACTTCCGGCTTCGCTCCGGCGCCCAGTCCTCTGGTCCGCTCAGGACCTAGTTGAACTTTATACGACGCCTGCGACCGATCCAGCGCTTGCAGATCCGTATTCGCCGCGATGAAATCGACCCGCGCCAATCCGGACGTGATCATGGTGTTAATGGCGTTGCACCCGGCGCCACCAACACCGATCACTTTGATCCGAACGGGGGATACGACATCCTCTTCAAATGAAAACATCAGGACACCTCCCTTGATAGAAGCCGCGTGACGGCCGCCCGCCTCGCGCAACGGTTAAAAGAACTCGAACATCCAGGACTTCATACGATCGAATACCTTACTCAACGGCCGGCCGCTGCGCAGACCAGCCGTGGCCATCTCCTCAGCATGGTGCCGGGCATGGAGCAGCAGGCCAACGCCCGTGGCATGCATGGGATTGCTGACGATGTCGCGAAGCCCTCCGATTCCGGTGGGTGCGCCGCGGCGAGCCGGAAGATTCAAGACCTGCTCTGCCGCATCAGGCATCCCTTCTAACAACGACGTTCCGCCCGTTATCACCACCCCTGCCCCCAGCATACCCTCATAGCCGGCGCGCGCGATTTCCCGACGAACCAGCTCGAATATTTCATCGACCCGCGGCTCAAGAATCTCGGCAATGTCACGGCGCGAAAACGTTCGCGCAGGACGGTCCCCGACCGACGGGACCTCCACCGTTTCGCGACCCTGCACCAATCCTGTTCGGGCAATCCCGTGCTGCAGCTTGATCTTCTCGGCTTCGGTCTGAGAGGTCAGCAATCCGATTGCGAGATCCTTCGTCAGGTTCTGCCCGCCGATCGGCAAGACCGCGGAATGCCGAATGCTCCCATCAAGGAAAATCGCGAGGTCGGTCGTCCCACCACCGAGATCGACCATGACGACTCCCAGGTCGCGTTCTTCCTGACTGAGGACGGCCTCACTGGAGGCCAAGGGCTGCAGCACGATATCCACGACATCGAGCCCCGCGCGATTCACACACTTGATGATATTCTGCGCAGAGGTCACGGCGCCGGTGATCACATGCACGTTGACTTCGAGACGGGTTCCGGACAGACCCAACGGCTCCCGAACCCCCTCTTGCCCGTCCACCATGAACTCACGAGGGAGCACATGAAGAATCCGTCGTTCATGGGGGATGACCGCCAAAGTCCGCGCGCTCTCGATCGCACGCTGGATGTCCTCCCGCGTAACTTCTGACTTCTTCAGCGCCACAACCCCCTTGCAGTTCTCCGCGGAGATGTGGCTGCCGGCAATGCCGGTATAGACGGAATTGATCTGGACGGCCGCCATCAACTCGGCTTCCTCGACTGCCTTCTTGATCGATTCCACTGTACTCTCGATATCGACTACGACGCCTTTGCGGAGCCCTCGAGAAGGGCTGGATCCGACCCCGATGATGTTGAGCGTCCCCTCATCGGTGACTTCCGAAACTATGGCGCAGATCTTCGTGGTCCCGATGTCCAACCCCACAAGAATCTGATCACGCTTCGGCACAGCCCTCACCCCCTTTCACGCACAATGACACGGTTGTCGTAGCGCAGATCGACCTCGCTCATCTCGCGCTTCCGACCATCGAATGAGGCGGTTTTGAATGACGGTTTCACTTTCTGGAACCGTTCCCACTGATCAACCAGGGGATCGTCACCAAACTGGAATCGCACCCCGTTGGTTGATGCCACCACGTTCAAGGGATTGGCCAGATCGACTTCGACTCGCCCCTCGATGCTATTGGCGATGAGCTTGGCCAGCATAACTGCGGACTGAACCGCGTTGCGGATACGTGCGTCGCCGCGCAGCAGGGACTTAGGCTCCAGCCCGGTCAACAATGGCAGCGTCTGGTCATCCTGTCTTCCCAACTTGGCAAGGAGGTAGCCGTTCTCATCGCTCAACCAATGATCCACGCCCGTCCGAATGATGGCAGCCGGCATGCGTTCCAACACGGTGACATGCAGACGATGCGGTGGCCTGCGCTCGACCGTCGCCTCCTTGATCCAGGCATGCGTCCGCACTCGCTCGGCAAGAAACACTGTGCTGACTTGATGGAGCCCCATGCCGGGCTTCAAAACGAGCCGCTCCAACACTTCCGGCTTCGTCACGTGGTGAATACCCTCAACCTCAACCTCGCGGATTTCCAGCCACTGTTGAAGAACCGGTCCCATCTCTCGCGTCACCATGGTCAGCCCCCAAGCCAACACCGCAAGACCGACAATCCATTTCCCCACGCGCAATGCACGTCGTCCCCGCGAAACGAGCCTCTCTCGACGCGCCTGTTGCTGCTCATACGAGACCTGACTGGCACGCGCGCCCTTCCATTGATTCAGCCGAGGGCCTATTGCACGCACCGTTCGCTTCCGCAATGGCACCTTCATGGCGTGCTCCCTTCTCCTGACGGACGGTCGAAGCGAGCTGCGCGAGCGAGTGCGGACTCGAGAATCCGTTCGGTCAGCTCGTCATAGTCAATCTTGGCCCGCGCCGCCGCCATCGGCAGCAAACTCGTTTCGGTCATGCCCGGCGCCGTATTAATCTCCAGCACAACAGGACGGCCACGAGGGGTGATGCGGAAATCGACCCGGGCCGCTCCTTCACAGCCCAACACCTCATAGGTGCGCAACGCCAACGTCCGAATCTGCCTGGTCACCGCCGCTGTCAAGGGAGCAGGACAGAGATACTGCGTTTTCCCCTTTTCATACTTCGCCGCAAAATCGTAAAAGCCGCCCGGCGCGACAATCTCCACGGCAGGGAGCACCAATGGAGAAGAATGGTGCCTCCCAATGATCGACACCGTGACCTCATGCCCCGGGACGTAGGCCTCGACCAGCGCATCCACGTCGTAGCGATGAGCCAATGCCAGCGCGGCGCGCCATTGCGCCGGCTTCCGCACGATGGTGACGCCGATCGTGGATCCTTGGGAAGCAGGCTTCACCACGACGGGCCAGCGCAATTTCGCCGCCCGCATCACGGTGGCGCATGAGACCTTCTCCCCGCGCCTCACGACCGTGCCTGCCGGCACAGGAATGCGCGCTGAGGCCAAGAGAGTTTTCGTGGTGACTTTGTGCATGCCGGTCGCACTGGCCTGGATACCGGAGCCGGTGTAGGAAATGCCCAGGGTTTCCAGGAATCCTTGAATCGCGCCATCTTCACCACCTGGTCCGTGCAACGCGAGAAACACCAGGTCGATCTTCTGGTCGTGCAAATCCTGAGAGAGCGTCGGTCCGACATCGATGGTCACCGCGTTATAGCCACGGCGGACCAGCGATCGATGCACCGCGGCGCCCGTCCGGAGCGACACATCGCGCTCGGCCGATTGCCCACCCATCAGCACCCCGATGCGGGCATGGGTCAGAAGGGGTCGATCTGTCAGATGAGGCTCGCTCATACGGCTACGTCTCTCCTACGATTTTGAGTTCAAGATCCAACCGCACACCTGCCCGACGGCGAATCGCGCTGCGGACCTTTCCGATCAGCGCAATCACATCCGCCGCGCGCGCCTGCCCCCGGTTCACCATGAAGTTGGCATGCTTCATCGATACTTCCGCATCGCCGACACGTGCACCCTTGAGGCCCGCCGCCTCGATCAATCGGCCGGCAGAATCGTTCGGAGGGTTCTTGAACACACAACCGGCGCTCGGCATCGCGAGTGGTTGCGTGTCCCGTCGATAGTGGAGGTAGTCCTTCACCACTCGCTCAATCTCCGGTCGAACCCCTCGCTCTAACTGAACCCATACCCCCACGACGATGCCGCGTGGCAGCAAGGCCCGGCGGTACTCGAACCTCACCTGGGATGCCTCCACATCCACGACCTGGCCTTTCATATTCACCATGCGAACAGCCTTGACCGAATCCTTCATTTCCCCGAGCTTCGTACCGGCATTCATCACTACACAACCGGCCACAGTCCCGGGAATTCCCGCCGCCCATTCCAATCCTGCAAGGGAGTGGCGGATGGCATATCCGATCAACGTCGGCATCCCGACTCCCCCTTCGGCATACAGAACTGCTCCCGGTTCTTCTTTGATCGCCCGCAACCGCACCAGGCTGACCACGATGCCGCGGATGCCCCCATCCCGGATAAGCAGATTCGTCCCACCCACGACAAACAACGGAACCTTGCGGGCGCGCGCCTGCCGGACCACCAGACACACATCCTCAATATCAGCCGGCTCAACCACGACATCCGCCGGCCCTCCGATCTTGAACGAGGTGTACTCCCGCAACGGAGCCTGGAAAGACACAGATCCCCGGAGACCTGCCACCGCAGCCCGCACATCTGCCTGTGTGAATTGCGCATAAACTCTCGCCGCCGCCGTGACACGCCGATTACCTCGCTTCATGGCATCATGCGGTGGGGGTCAATCGGGCCAACAGTCCAAGCCCCGTCTTCCAAATATCCCCAGCCCCTAATGTGATGACCAGATCCCCCGATTTCAGACGGGGCAACACCTGATCCACCAACGTGTCCTTCTGTTCCACAAAGGTTACAGACGGATGGCCGGCCGCACGAACAATGTCGGCCAACTTGGCCCCGGACACGCCGGGAATCGGCTGCTCGCCCGCCGCATAGATTTCCGTCAAGAACAACAGGTCCGATTGGTCGAACGCCTTCGCAAAATCCTCCAACAAGTCTCGCGTCCTGGTATAGCGATGCGGCTGAAACAGCACCACCAACCGCCGGTCCCCCCACCCTTGCTTCGCCGCGGCCAGAGTGGCTTTGATCTCAGTCGGATGATGCCCGTAATCGTCCACGACCATGATCCCATTGGCTTCCCCTCGCAGATGAAAGCGACGCTCCACCCCCGTATAGGCTGCCAATGCTTTCCTGATGAGGTCCACCGGCACATCCAATTCGATCCCGATCGCAATCGCCACAAGCGCGTTGGAGACATTGTGTCGGCCCGGCACCGCCAGGCGGAACGGGCCTAAATTGCGCCCACGGAACTGCGCCCGAAACTCGGCGCCCCATTGGTTCAAGGCGATCTCTGTCGCAAAGAAGTCCGGCATGACCCCATCGCGCTCACGGAGTCCGTAGGTTTGATAGCGCTTCACGATGTTCGGGAAGAGCGCCCTGAGCCGATCATCGTCCGCACACAACACGGCCAACCCATAGAACGGCACCTTATTGATAAACTCGAGGAAGCACTCGTTGATGCGCTCCATGCTGCCGTAATGATCGAGATGTTCCCGGTCGAGATTCGTGACCGCGACGATGGTCGGAGACAACCGGAGAAACGACCCGTCGCTCTCATCAGCTTCCGCCACGAGGAGATCGCCTCGACCAAGACGGGCATGACTCCCCAGCGCATTCACTTTGCCCCCGATCACCATCGTCGGATCCAACCCGCCCTGCGCCAGCACGTTGGCCACCATCGACGTCGTCGTGGTTTTTCCGTGAGCGCCGGCAATGGCGACCCCGAATTTCAGTCGCATCAGTTCCGCTAACATCTCGGCCCGAGGAATCACGGGAATCTGCTTTGCCTTGGCCGCCACGACCTCGGGGTTTTGTGCCGACACGGCAGAGGAGATGACCACCACTTGGGCCTCCCCCACATTGGATTCCTGATGGCCGACAAAGACGCGGCCGCCGAGTTCTTCCAATCTCCGCGTCGTATCGGAGGCCTGCAAATCCGAGCCCGTTACTTTGTACCCCAGCGTCAACAGCACCTCGGCGATGCCGCTCATTCCTGATCCACCGATTCCGACTAAGTGAATCTGCTGCGTCTTGCGAAACATTGGCGCTCGCCTTACTCCACCGACTGGTGGATACGAAGGTGATCCCTGTCCACGTTGCCCAGTACCATTAGACTCCTGCCGCTCCGACAGACTGGTTGACATCATGATGGCCCCCCATGAGTGCGTAGCATTCGCGGACGATCACCTCGGCCGCATCGATTCGCCTCATCGATAGACTTGCAGCCCCCATTGCCCGCAATCGCTCCGGATCCCTGAGAACGCTCGCCACCGTGCGAACCAACATGGATCCCGTGAGCGCAGATTGCGGGACCACCACGGCGGCCCCGGCTGCCTCCATCACCCTGGCATTCTTCGTCTGGTGATCGTAAATGGCGGACGGCAGCGGAATGAGGATGGCCGGCTTCCCGCAGGCCGTGAGCTCCGCCACCGTCATGGCGCCGGCTCTCGCTACGACCAGATCCGCCTCCCGTAACGCCGCAGGCATATCGTAAAGAAACGGCGTGACTTGTGACTCGATGCCGGCGCGACGATAGGCCTCGGCCACCCGCGCATGGTCGGACTCGCCGGTCTGATGGGTCACCGTGAGATGCGGGATCTTCGTCATCAATTCAGGCAATCCCTCCACCACCGCTGCATTAATCGCCTTCGCCCCCTGGCTCCCGCCGAAAATCAATAGGTGGACCGGTCCTGACTTCCCCCGGCTCTGTTGAATACCCTCCAGGAACGCCTTGCGAATCGGAGTCCCCACCACCCGCACCTTGGAACGATTGAATGAGGCAGCCGCCGATTCAAATGCGAGAAAGACGCGCTGCGCAAACGGTCCCACCGATTTATTGGCCATGCCGGGATTCGCATTCGGCTCAAGGATCACGCGCGTCATCCCGGTCAATGCTGCAGCAAGAAGCATCATAGGACTCGTATACCCGCCGACCCCGATCACCAGATCCGCCCGTCTCGTTCGCAGGATCCGCAGGCACTGCCACAAACTGACCGGCATGGCGCACAATCCTGCCACTGCCCCGAATAGCCCCTTGCCCATCACCGGCCTGGCACTGATCAAGGCCAGCTCGAATCCCTCGTGGGCGAGCACGGTCGATTCAAGTCCCCGCGCCGTCCCCACGAAGAGCACCTTGGTCGTGGGATCGCGCCGGAGAAACTCTCGCGCCAACGCCACAGCCGGATAGAGATGGCCACCGGTTCCTCCTGCTGCAATGACGATCGTCATTCGTGATCCGACCCACCCCGCCCACCTCGAGACCCGCCGGCATGCCGGTCGCGAGAAATACTGAGCAAGATCCCCACGCCGATCAGACTGACCACAAGCGACGACCCTCCATAGCTGACGAACGGTAAGGTAAGCCCTTTCGTCGGCAAGAGACCGGTCACCACCGCCGCATTCACCAACGCCTGGCCGCCGATCAACAAGGTAATGCCCATGCCCAGATAACGGCCGAACGGCACCCGAGCGCGCGCGGCGATTTGAAACCCCCGCCACACAAAAAATGCAAACAGCAGGGTCACAGTAGCGGTCCCGGCGAGACCCAGTTCTTCGCCGACCAGCGCCAGGACAAAATCTGTATGCGCCTCCGGGAGGAAGTAGAGCTTCTGTTTGCCCTCGCCCAATCCCACCCCGAACGGACCGCCGCTGCCAAAGGCCAAGAAGGACTGCGTGATTTGGAACCCGGCGTCCGACGCATCCTTCCATGGAGCAAGAAACGTCATGAGCCGTTGGCGTCGATAACTGGAACCAAGGACCAGCACCAGTACGACCGGAATCGCGCAGAGACCTAAGGCCAAGAGATGGGAGAGGCGCGCCCCAGCGAGAAAACACATCCCGACCGACACCAGTCCGAGCACCACGACCGTCCCAAGATCCGGCTCGAGCAGCACCAGTCCGCTCAGCAGTCCGATCACGATCAGGGCCGGCAGAAGACCATCGCGAAACAACGTGATTTTGTCCCCTTTTTTGGTCAGATACGCCGCCATATAAATGACCGCCACGAGCTTGACCATTTCCGCCGGCTGAACCGAGATGGGCCCCATTCGCAACCAGCGCCGCGCCCCCTTGGCAGCCACACCGAGCGAGGGCACCAGCACCATGACGAGCAACAGCAACATGCAGGTCAACATCGGAATGGAGAGCTTCTTCCAGAGCGTGTAATCGATACGCGACGTGAGATGCATCAACAGAAAGCCGAACGCGAGCCAGGCGATCTGCCGCTTCAGAAAAAACCCTGGATCCTGAAACCGGTTGCCCGCCACGATGGCGCTTGCGCTGAACACCATGACGAGTCCCACCAACGCCAGTGTCATGGTGACCGCCAGGAGCGTGTGGTCCGCCGCCACCCGCTGCTTGCCCGATCGTTGGCTGGTCTGGGACCATGGGAGCGTCAGAGTCCCCGCTGATCGATGCGCCATTGCTCAGAACCGCCCCTCCCTCGCCTTGCACGTCACGCCGGTAAGGCATGAACCAGTGCCTTGAATTGACGACCACGGTCTTGATAGTCCGCAAACATGTCGAAGCTGGCACAGGCCGGGGACAACAACACGACATCTCCCTGCGATGCCCCCTGCGCCGCAAGATCCACGGCGTCCCGCAAGGTGGCCACCTCCGTCATCGTGGCGACGCCGTCCCAGGCCCGCCGGAGAAGCGGTGCCGCCTCTCCGATCAGAATCACACGCTTGACCCGCCGGCTGACCGCCTGGGCGAGTCGAGAAAAGTCGCCACCCTTATCCCGTCCGCCGGCAATGAGCCAAATCGGGTGATCGATACTCTCCAGCGCTTTGAGAGTGGCATCGACATTCGTACCCTTCGAATCATTCACAAATCGGACGCCTCGACGATCGCGGACGATTTCAAGGGCATGTTCGAGTCCGGGAAAGGTCGCGAGGACGCGACGGATCCCGTCGAGAGGACAACCGCACAGCACGGCATAGGTCGTGGCCGCCATGACGTTCCCCACGTTGTGGTTGCCGAGGATGCGGATCTCGCTTCGACGACAAATCTCCTGCCGTACCCCGGTCACCGTCGTCACGATCCGGTCGCCTTCAAGATAGGTTCCCCCGGACAAATCGGTGCCGATCGTCGAGGCAGTCGTAAACCCTATTTTTTTCGCACGGACTCGATGTCGCAGCGCTGCCACACGGTCATCGTCAAGGTTGAACAGGGCGAAATCCGACGTGGCTTGATTCTCGAAGATCCGCTGCTTGGCCGCGACATATTCATCCAGCGACTCATACCGATCCTGGTGATCAACCGTCACGTTGAGCAGGGCGGCGATCCAGGGATGGAATCGATCGATCGTTTCAAGCTGAAAACTGGAGACCTCCACGACAAGATAGTCGTACGGACTCGGCTTCCCCGCCTGGCTGGCGCAAAGATCTTCCACCGCCGCCTCGCTCAACGCGGTACCCAAATTGCCCCCTACAAACGCCCGCTTCCCGCTTTCGGCGAGAAACTTGCCGATCAGAGTCACAGTGGTGCTCTTGCCGTTGGTTCCGGTGATCGCCAGGAGCGGGCTCCGGAGGAACTGTGAGGCCAACTCCAATTCACTGATGACCTTCGCGCCGCGCCGACGCACCGCTTCCAGCGAGGCGAGCCGATAGGGCACTCCGGGGCTGATCACCACCAGGTCCGCCTCATCGAGCGACGATTCGTACCCGGCCCCGACGGTCACGCCAACGTGATCGCGGTCGATGGCGCCGAGGACCGACGCCAGCTCCGCCGGCTCCTTGCGATCGGCCACCGTGACACGTGCTCCCGCCGCCTGGAGCAACCGGCAAGCCGCCACGCCGCTTCTTGCAAGTCCCATGACCGTGACACGTGCTCCCGCGAATTCCACAGCCGCTACTCCCACCATGCCGTCACCGGAGCTTTAAGGTACTCAGGCTCAACAAGGCCAACAGGATGGCGATGATCCACAAGCGCACGACCACCTTGGGCTCCTCCCACCCTTTCATCTCAAAGTGATGATGGATGGGCGCCATGAGAAAAATGCGTTTCCCGCGCGACTTGAACGAAATGACCTGAAAAATAACCGAGACCGCTTCAATGACAAACACTCCGCCCACCAGCAGGAGCAGCAACTCGTGCTTACTGATCACCGCCACTGTGCCCAGCGCCGCCCCCAGCGGAAGTGAACCAACATCTCCCATAAACACGGTAGCCGGATAGGTGTTGAACCACAGAAATCCCAGGCTCGCCCCCAGGATGGCGGCGGTGAACACGGCAAGTTCACCCGCCCCTTCGATGTGCTGAATGAGAAGGTAATCCGACATGAGTCGATGGCCTGCCACATAGGCCACGATCGTATAGGCCAACGCCGCAATCATGACGGGTCCGATCGCGAGCCCATCGAGACCATCGGTCAGATTGACGGCATTGGAGCTCCCCACAATGACCAGTACGGCAAAGGCGACATACAACCAGCCGAGATCCGGAACGATATTCTTGAAAAACGGGATGCTGAGCTTGGTCGTATAGCCGGGCAGGAAATAGAGGACCAGCGCAATCGCCAAGGCCACCGCAACTTGCGCCGTAAATTTCTGCCCCGCCGACAACCCCTTCGATTGAGCCTTGATGAACTTGAGATAGTCGTCGGCAAATCCAATCGCCCCGAACCCCAGCGTGGCAGCGAGCACCAGCCAGACGTAGGGCTTTGCGATATCGGCCCACAGGAGCGTCGAGAGGACCACGGCGAAGAGGATCAGAATCCCGCCCATGGTGGGCGTGCCGCTCTTCGCCAGGTGACGTTTGGGACCGTCATCGCGAATCTGCTGACCCAGCTTAATGTCCTGTAATTTCTGGATCACCCACGGAGCGAGGACAAAGGCGATCAAGAATGCCGTCACAGCCGCATAGATGATCCGGAAGCTCAAATAGCGAAAGACGTTGAGGAATGAATATTCTGTGTGGAGCGGATACAGCCAGTTATAGAGCATGCCGTCTTTACCTTAAAAATGACCCGGTCCGTTTGACCGACTGTTGCGCGGGATGGAGCCCGACTCCTTACGACGCCTTCTTGGTGACTGCCCTCATCCCCGTCAGAACCTGTACGACCTGTTCCATTTTCATGCCGCGAGAGGCCTTCACCAACACCGCATCACCCTTCCGCACGATCTTCTTGAGGCGATCGGCCGCGGCGGCCGCATCGGCCACTTCATCGATTTGCGAACCAGCCATCCCGCCCCGCCTGGCTCCCTCTGCAAGGTCCCGACCCAATGTTCCGCAGACGATCAAACGCGACAGCCCCTGTGTGGCTAAAAACTGTCCCACCTCCCGGTGCATCAGGCCTGCCTCAGGACCGAGCTCTAACATGTCTCCCAACACGGCGATCCGTTCGCGCACCGGACTCCACTGGGCCAGCAATTGAAGTGCCGCCTTCATCGACGCGGGGTTGGCATTGTAACAATCGTTGATGATGTGAACGCCGTGATGGGTCACCACCTGCGATCGCATCGCGGCAGGGCGGAATCGGCCTAACCCTTGAGCAATCATCGAACCGGACAGGTTCAACGAGGCACCCACCGCCGCGGCGGCGAGCGCGTTAGTGACGTTGTGGGTCCCATGCACCTTGATTCGAACGATCGTGGTGCGGCTTTTTTCAGGGAGGTGCATGCGAAAAGTCGTGCCCTGGCGTGCATCGGACGTGACCCCGCTCGCGCGGACATCGGCCATCTCCGAAAATCCGAACGACATCACGCGGCATTGCGCGCGCGCGGCGAGGTAGTCGAAGTAGGGATCGTCGGCGTTCAAGATCGCTGTGCCATCGGCCGGGAGCATGTCCAACAATTCCGCTTTGGCCTGGGCAGATCCTTCCATGCTGCCGAAAAACTCGAGATGATCGGGGCCAATATTGGTGATCAACCCGATCGTGGGCCTGACGATCTCGCAGAGTCTGGTCGTCTGCCCCTGCTGATCCACCCCCATTTCAATGACAGCTGCTTGATGGCGAGCCGTGAGCCGAAACAGGGTATAGGGCACGCCGATCCGATTATTAAAATTCCCCTCGGTCTTCAGCACCGGCCACCGCTGAGCCAGCACCGCCGCCACCATCTCTTTCGTCGTCGTCTTGCCGTTGCTCCCGGTCACCGCCACGACGGGGATATGGAACCGACTGCGATGATGGGTCGCCAATTGTTGGTAGGCAAACAGCGGGTCACGCACTCCGAAGAGAAAGGGCGCAGGTTGCCCGCCGATCCGGCGTACCTTTGCGGAGCTTGGAGGGAGACGGTATTCATCGTGAACGATAGCTCCCACTGCGCCCTGAGCGAGTACGGCCGGCACAAACTCATGCCCGTCGTACCGATCGCCTCTGAGTGCCACGAATAGATCACCGCGGCGAACCGATCGGGAGTCCGTGCTGATCTGTCTGATCCGGCGCTTCCCCGATAACGACTCCTGCCCCGCGAGAACTTTCACGCTGATGACTTCTCGTAACTCCTCGACCGTAAAGAGTCCCATCGATTCCTCATCCTGCGCGCTCCCGACCGTCGCCCGGACTTTCACGCGCAATCCTGCAATTGCTGAATCGCCTCGCGAGCCACCTCACGATCGTCAAAATGGAACTTCTTGGTGCCGATGATTTGATAGTCTTCATGTCCCTTGCCGGCAATGAGCACCATGTCGCCGCGGCGTGCCTCGCGAATAGCGGCGGCGATCGCTTCACGACGGTCCGGCACCAGGCGATACTGCACGTGACTGCGGCGCTCCAGCGCATCGCGCACGCCAACCTCCACTTCATGGAGGATCGCCATCGGGTCTTCGGTCCGAGGGTTATCGGACGTCAGCACCACCACGTCACTGTATTCCACTGCAGCGCGACCCATCTTGGGGCGCTTCCCCCGATCTCGATCACCGCCGCACCCGAATACCGTAATGATCCGATCGGTCTTCAAGGCCTGGGCCGCTGTGAGCAGCCGTACAAGGGCATCTTCCGTATGGGCATAATCGACGACGACAGTAAAGTCTTGCCCGGAGAAAACCCGTTCGAATCGTCCGGGAACATTGGTAATATGGGCGGTCGCTTCGCGGATCTGATCGATCGTCGCCCCGTCGTGCAGCGCTACCCCGATCGCCCCCAACAAGTTGTAGACGTTGTGCTCCCCGACCAGCCGGCTCTCGACCGTGAACGAACCAGCGGGAGTCGCAGCAGTAAAGGTAGTTCCGGCAAGCGAGAGGCGTACCCCCTCCGCTTTGAGATCGGCCTGGCTCTGAATGGCATAGCTCCAGACTGGCACAGGACAGGCTGCCAGGATCGCGGCCCCGCGGGGATCGTCCACATTGACGATAGCGCGCTTCCCGGCCTTCTGCCCCCCGGCCAATCCGGTAAACAGCCGCAATTTGGCTTCAAAGTACTCATCCATCGTGTGGTGAAAATCGAGGTGATCTTGCGTGAGGTTCGTGAAGACCGCCACGTCATACTCGCAGCCCGACGTCCGATCTAACGCAAGGGCGTGGGACGACACTTCCATCACCGCGGCGGTGAGCCCGCTCTCAACCATCTTCGCCAGGAGTGTTTGAAGATCGAGGGCGCCGGGCGTCGTGTGAGAGGCAGGGAATATCTCCTGCCCGATCTGGTACCCCACCGTGCCGATCAACCCCACCCGGCGGCCGATCCCTTCCAATAACGCTTTGCAGAGATACGTCGTCGTCGTCTTCCCGTTCGTGCCCGTCACGCCGATCATCTTGAGACGGGCGGAGGGATCCCCATAAAACCGGCTACCGAGAAGACCGAGCGCCTTGCGCGAATCAACCACCAGCACGAACGGTAACGGTCCCGATGCCACAGGCGCCTGCGCGATCACCGCAACCGCTCCGGCCTTGATGGCCTGCTCGACAAATCCGTGACCATCAACGCGCTCACCCTTGACGGCAACAAAGAGGCTCCCGACCGTCACGGCCCGCGAATCGTCCGTGATCGCCTGCACGGGACGACTCACATCGCCTCGCTGCTCCAGAATCCCGACCTGCCCACGGAGCGCCGCGAGCAACTGCGTGACGGTGATGGGATCGCGCGCCATGGCCTTTAGTAGTCCTTCGTCGCCAGTGCGATTTTCACAGTGTCCTCCCTGGACACACCGAGGTAGTTGAGCACCTGCTCCCCGACCCGCCGAAAGACGGGCGCCGCCACGGTTCCGCCCCAGGCTTCGCCTTGAGGTTCATCGATGACCACGATCATCGCCAGCCGCGGAGATTCTGCCGGCACATACCCGACAAATGACCCCACAAACAGCGTGGAGGAATAGGCGCCTGTTCGCGGATCGATTTTTTGCGCGGTTCCTGTTTTGCCCGCCACGCGGAATCCAGGAATAGCCGCCTTCGCCCCCGTCCCATTTGTCACGACACCTTCCAAGATCGTCGTCATCGCCCGGGCCGTATCCGGTGACACGACACGCCGCTTTACTTGAGGTAGCACCTCCTTGAGTAAGCGACCTTTCTGATCCCGAACCTCGGACACCACATAGGGCTTCATCATAACGCCCCCATTGGCGAGGGTTGCCACCGCGGACACCATCTGAAGGGGCGTCACCCCGACCTCTTGTCCCATCGAAATTGACGCCAGTGACCGGCGGCCCCAGTCCTTAGGAGCCTTCAAGAGTCCGCTCACTTCACCCGGCAGGTCGATCTCCGTACGTTGGCCGAATCCGAACCCCTGGAGGTAGCGATAGAGCCGCTGCTCTCCGAGAGCCATTCCTGTTTTAGCGGCGCCGATGTTGCTGGATTTTTGAATCACCTCAGAGAACGTAATCCACCCCAGCTTCTCATGGTCATGAATGGTCGTATTCGCGATCACCATATGGCCATTTTCACCGAAGACCATGGAACCTGGGGTCATTACTTTTTCTTCAAGCGCCGCGGCCGCAACCACCACCTTCATGGTCGACCCAGGCTCGTACGTATCCGTCAGAGCACGATTGCGCCACCGATCAGGCGTCAACGCGGCGACGACATTCGGATCGAACCGTGGACTGACGGCCATCGCAAGAATCGCTCCAGACTGCGGCTCCATGACGATGATCGTTCCGGACTTGGCATGGGCATGAGTGACAGCCTCTTCGAGTTCTTTTTCTGCGATGTATTGGACGACCTCATCGACGGTCAGCGTGAGGGCCTGTCCCGGCGTAGGCACTTGCTCCGCCAAACCCTTGGGAAAAACCGTGCGGCCTAACGCATCGCGCTGCAAAACGGTGACGCGCTTTTCTCCATGCAGATGAGAATCGTATCGGCGCTCGAGCCCCTCGAGCCCTTGCCCATCCATCCCGGAAAATCCGAGGACATGGGCCAACAATGGGCCCTTGGGATAAAATCGCCGTCCCTCCATCACCACGCCGATGCCATCCAACGACAACTGCTCTAGCCGACGGCCTTGTTCAGGCTCGACCTTTCGCGCCAACCACACGAAGCTCTTGTCCTGTCGAAGCTTTCTCTCAAGCTCCCGGCTTCGGATATGGAGCACAGGAGAAAGATGACGGGCGACGGTCGACGGGCTCTCCAGCGACGTCGGTACGCCGAACACGGATGGCACCTCCACATTCATCGCGAGCACTTTGCCATGCCGGTCCGACACCGTACCTCTGGCTCCCTCGAAGGACACGATCTTTTGATGTTGCCGATCTGCCTTGGCCGTGAGTTCTGCTGCTTGAAGCACTTGGAGCGTGGCCAGCCGAAAGAGAATGATGCTGAACCCGCAGAGGAGCAGGAGCAGCATCACATAGCGACGAGAGCGAGAAGGGCCGGTCGTCACTCGCCCACCCTCCCGGTTGAGACATGTCTCGCCAGACGGACTTGCTCCACGGATGGGAGTGACAGGCTCGGAACCTCTCCCGGCTGATGCACCATCAGCACTTGCCCCTGCTGCGGCGGAACCAGCCCCAACTTTTCCGTCGCCACCTTCGCGATCCGCTCCGGAGCCGTCAGCGCAGAAAACTTCACCTGCAATTGATCCCGCTCTCGCTCCAGCAATACTTTCTGGGTCTTCAACCGTTCGATCTGATAACCCAACCGAACGACATCGACACGTTCCCACACAAACACGAACACCAACATCACACCGGCCACAATCGTCAGCGTCTTCATGAATGACCCTCCATGGATACCCGTTCGGCAGCCCGCAACTTGGCACTGCGGGATCGAGGATTCCGATCCGATTCTTCCCTGGCGGGAACCTGCGGCTTCTTGGTGAGCACCATCAGTGATGGATCGTCCTTGCCGGAGAGCGCCCGAAACGTATGCTTCACGATCCGATCTTCGAGCGAATGGAATGAAATCACACAGAGGCGGCCGCCCGGAGACAACACATCTGCCGCATCGCGCAACGCTGGTTCGAGACAGTCAAGCTCCTGATTCACTGCAATGCGAAAGGCTTGGAACGTGCGGGTGGCACAGTGAAGACGACCATGCCGATAATTCGCCGGAACAGCCCCCTCGATCACAGAGACCAATTCTTTCGTCGTCGCCAGCGGATGGCGTTCACGCGCGCGGACAATGGCACGCGCAATTCGTCGAGAAAACCGTTCCTCGCCGAATTGAAAAATCGCGTCGGCCAACTGTGCTTCCGGCCATCGATTGACCAGGTCAGCTGCGGTCCCGCTCATCGATTGATCCATACGCATGTCCAACGGACCATCCCCTTGAAAGCTAAAGCCGCGAGCAGGTTCATCCAACTGCGGGGACGAGACTCCAAGATCAAACAGGATTCCATCGACCCGACCAATGCCACTGGCAGCAAGATGCTGTTTCAGATCCACAAAGTGACCATGGATAAGGAGTACGCGGTCGCCGAATCGTGCGAGTCTTTTTCGACTGGCTGCAATGGCCACCGCATCGCGATCAAGCCCGATAAGCCTGCTATCAGGACCGGCTGTCTCAAGAATTTTTTCAGCATGCCCACTATACCCCACCGTACAGTCAAGATAGGTTCGGCCACCCTCTCGAACAAGCCAAAATACGACCTCTTCCGACATGACCGGGAAATGTCGAGAAACCTCCATAAATCATCAACGACCAAATTCACCCACTTTCCCCCACTTGCGCGCGCAGTATACACCCGATCAAACTCTTGTCAATATAAAATTCATGGACTTATGAGGCTTTAAAGACCTTCTGTTTCTCTTTGAAATTTGAGACAGATAAAGAGGTTAATATCGAATGTCGTCAGCCCCGCGGGTAAAGAAAGCTCGCACTTTTTTGTTCATTCGAGCACGTTTATAAAAAGCATATAGGGGCATCTGAAGGACGGAAGGTGCCTCCCCGGATGGTCAAGCCCCGCAGACCTAGGCTGCCGAACGCTTGATGTCCACTCCACCAGGACATGGAGAGCTATACTGCATCACCTCTTGGCCGACACAGTGTACCGCAGCAGTACTCGTGCTCACCGAGATGAACATCTTCTTCAGGGCAAGGAATGGGCGGGGACGCAGACTAGCCAATTGAACAATCCGTCAGGCGCACAAAGTTGGCGGGTTTAAATTGACAAGGGTTCGAGTCGGGTTGAGAATGGGCTTATGCGTTCGCTCACGACAACCAAGGCCCTCTGTGCGGCCGTCATCATGGGAGGAGTCGCCCTTACGTTCAGCGGTATCATCGCCGCCACGGCGTCAGCGGCATCACCGCTCTATTGGTGCCCGGATCGAAAAGCCGATCAACAATATTCTGCAACCAAAGGGCCTGGATGCGTGCCGCTTGTTGAGAAGAAAGAAACCCGGACCGAGCAAGAAGGGGAAGCACCCACGAGTGACAACCCGCCACGCGACTTCAAGATCGAGAATCTGCAGGGCGACGTGTCGGCGTTTCTCCGGGAGTATCGTCAGTTTCTCGACTGCTGCAAGACCGACCCCAGCGAACTCGAGCGGATCGAAAACCTGGGCAGGGAGGTCTCGGAACTCCTGGGATCCGCACAAAGCCAACTGTCCAATTATTCGATGGCCTCGCGAGGGATTATGCTTCGAGAAATGATTCTTCCGGTTACGAAGGCCAGAGCCGATCTCCGGACCTTACGCGCCCGACTTGAACAAATCGGCGAAACATCCACCCGGCGGGAGCAGGCCGAATTTGAAGAAGCCGGACGCGAGACCCGCGCGATTCGGGAAATGGAAGAATCGATCGACAAAGACATTCGTGCCCCCAAGCTGCCGGCGAGCGCCAAGACCGGAGTGGGAATTGGCGTCGCGCCGGCCGCAGGCCCGAGCATCGGAAAAACGCCGAAAACGGGGACGGCAATCGGAGTCGAAGGGCGCACGGGCCAGGATGTTGGGATGTCCCCGAGAAACAGTTCGGACATTGGGGGGAGCGGACCGACAGGATTTTCCATCGGCGCCACGGGGAGGGCCGGCTCATCCATCGGAGAGTCCACATTCAACGACAATACCTCCTCATCCGTAGACTCATCGCTCCAACGGTCCACCGTGGGATCAAGCATCTCCGACTCTTCGGTCAGCTCAAGCATGGGACCTTCCTCGGTCGGATCGAGCCTCCAAGACTCGTCCGTTGGCTCCTCCTTCGGCGGCTCCTCGGTTGGCTCTAGCCTGCAAGACCGCGCAACAGGCTCGCAGCAATAAAGCATTTCTCCTACAGCCCTCGGCCACCCGATGAATCTGTCGAAACAACCGGCGGCATCGGCTCCCACGTCTCGCCTGCATCCTTGCTGCGATACAATCCGCTCCCGTTCGTCCCTAGATAAAACAGTTTCGGATCGGTCGCGGCCTGCGCGATGGAGCGCACGTTCAGCGTGGCCAACCCCTTATTGAGCGTGGTCCATGTGTTTCCGCCGTCTACGCTCCGGTGGATGCCTTCTCGGCCGCCCAGGTAGATGACGCCCTTCTTCGTCCGGTCCAAGATCATCGAAAACACCATTTGATCCTGCAGAGACTGGGCGATGCGGACCCACGACGTCGCAGCATCCGTCGTCTTATAGAGCCCTTCAAGTGTCGCGGCATACACCGTGTCCGGCTCATGGGGATCGACCAGAATCGCCGTAACATTCAGCGCGCGTGACGATTTGATGATGGCCGGAGACACGAGTCCGTTATTCACTTTTTCCCAGTGCCCCGCTAGATCGACTGATTTATAGACACCGCCACTCGTGCCCGCATAGAGGATCGACGGCCTCGTGGGATCCAGGCCGAGCGTCACCACCATCAGCACTTCTTTCATGCCGTCCATTCGCTTCGTCCAACTGTCGCCGGCATTCCTGGTTTCAAACACGCCCATCGTCGTCGCGGCGAACAGATGCTGGTTGTCCGCCGGATCGAAGACAAATTGATTGACCACGGAGGAGATCGTCGCATCGTCCAACCCTACTCGCTGCGAGACCCAACGCTGCCCTCCATCGTAACTCTTGTACACCGCATCGCCCTTCGTGCCGGCGTACAACGTGGCCGGGAAGGAAGGATCGAGCGCCATCGAAATCACGCGCGAGTGGCTCATGCCCTGCGACAAATTTGTCCAGGTCCGGCCCCCGTCGCGCGTCTTATAGATATAGTCGTTCGTCGCGACGTAGATGATGTCGGGATTCTTCGGATGGAGTTGGATGACGACGATGGCATCGCTGCGGTTACAGCCAAGAAGGGGAAGGCCGAGCAGGAACAGGAATAGGAAGGCGAGTCGTTTCATGAGTTCAGCTTGAGGCGATGTTCGGCTGCAAAGGTGTCTGGGTCACTCCCAACTGGGCAGTCTATTGCGCAATGCTCAATGAATGATCCCTCCAAGCTCGCTTGTTCACGTTTCTTAGTATGGCACCCGTGGTCGGTCCGACTGCGCGCGTCGAACGAGCACAGCTTCAGCGTGCGCGTTCCGCGGGCAAGGGGTTGACATGGGTGGCATACTCCCCTTTTTCAGCATTCCACTAACGGTAATTGGTGAACTGCAGATCAATCCCAAAATCCTTGCTCTTAAGAAACGCCATGGCCGATTGGAGGTCATCTTTGCTCTTGCTCAGCACGCGCACTTGCTCGCCTTGAATCTGCGCCTGCACTTTCAGCTTGGACTCCTTGATGGCCTTCGTCACCTCTTTCGCCTTGTCCGCTGCAATCCCGCTTTGAATCTTCGCCACCTGGCGCACCGTTCCACCCAGCGCCGCCTCCAGGGTTCCATAAGTGAACGCCTTCAGCGAGACCCCGCGTTTCACGCACTTGGTCTTGATAATATCAATCACCGCATTGAGCTTATACTCGTCGTCGGACACCAGGACCAGTTCCTTTTCCTTCTCCTTCAACGTAATCTCCGTTTTCGAGTCTTTGAAGTCGAAGCGCTGCTTAATCTCCTTCGTCGCCTGATCGACGACATTCTTCATCTCTTGCATGTCCACTTCCGAGACTACATCGAACGAAAATTGCTCAGCCACGATCCCCTCCTCTTCTCACTTCATCCATTTTCTCTTCTTCAGGAAATGCTCACGACATTCCCAGAGGTGGCCTACTTGAACTCCCACTGCGCGCGTTCAACGAGGTCCTTCCAATTCTCTACACCCCACTATAAAGGAGTGGCCGAGGCTGCCCTTTACTGCGCGCATCGAGCGACCGTCATCCTTCTAAATTGTTCATTCCAAGCTCGCTAGCTTTTTCTCTCTTAGGAAGGCCACCCATGTTGATCTATGTGCGGCCGTCGAACGAGGCCCTTCTCAGGGCGCGCGTTCCGGGAGCACAGGACCAACGTGGGTGTCCTTCCAATCCTTTTCATCGTGGCGGCTCTGCGAGCAAGAAGGGCACCTGGCGCTCCCCACTCCTCAACAGCACCCTCCACCAGGCAACTGCAATCGCTGCTCCTCATCACGACGGATCGTCGTCTGCAGTCTTCCCGGCGAGCCTCCGCCGGCCATCACCACGACCTCGCTGCTGGTGAAAGGGCGCTTCAAGACCACATAGCCATACCACTGCATGATACTATCGCCCAAGACGATCACTGCGAGCAAGGCCACCACAGCCACCAGCCCTGCATCCAAATACAAGGCAAAGGCCTGCCCGCTATCGGCGAGGGAGGAAGCCTTGGTCACAAACATGCCGAACATCTCGTAGGACCCCATCAAGGTGATGGTCCCGACAAACAGCATCGGCAATGCGGTGATCCACAGATATTGCGCCTTCCGCATCTTGATGAGCACCGTCGTCCCGATACAGAGGGCCAAGGTACCGAGCAACTGATTCGCTGCCCCGAACATCGGCCAGAGCGTCGAGATGCTGCCGGTGCCGATGAGATAGGCCCAGGCTCCTACGATCAGCCCGCTGCTCACCACCACACCGGGCCACCAATTCATCCGCCGCAACGGAGCATAGAAGCGCCCGCCCATCTCCTGGATGAGATAGCGCCCCACGCGCGTACCTGTATCGATGGTCGTCAGAATGAACAGGGCCTCGAACACCAGCGCGAACTGATACCAGTAGGCCATCAACCCGGACATCCCGGGGAGGGCGGAAAAAATGGACGCCATGCCGACCGCGAGCGACACGGCCCCGCCAGGCCGGCCTGCCACATCCGCCTCGACGAGTTGCGAGAGTTCCTGAATCCGCGAGACGCGAAACCCCATCGCAGCCAGCGCCTCAGACGAGAGCATCGTATTGATCGCCAGATAATCGCCGGGGATCAAGACCGAGGCCGCGATCAAGGCCATCACACCCACAAAACTTTCCAGCAACATCGCCCCATAGCCGACCGTGGCCTGGGATTCCTGCTCGATCATCTTCGGCGTCGTCCCGGAAGAGACCAGCGAGTGAAAGCCTGACACAGCGCCGCAGGCAATGGTGATAAAGAGAAAGGGAAAGAGCGTACCGGAAATAATCGGTCCGCCGCCGCTTGCGAATATCGTGACGCGCGGCATCTCGATCGTCGGCGCCATGAGAATCACACCCACCCCCAGCAAGGCCACCACGCCGAGCTTCATGAAGGTGGAGAGATATCCGCGCGGCACCAGGAGCATCCAGCCCGGAAGGACAGACGCGAGGAACCCATAGCCGGCCAGTAGCCACACCAACGTCGTGCGCTCGAGCTCGAACCAGCCTGCAAGCGAAGACTGAGCGACCACCCGCCCGAAGATCACAGCCGCAACCAACAGCACCACACCAAGCAGGGAGACTTCCGCCACCTGACCGGGCCGGAACTTTTGAAGATAGAAGCCCATGATGAAGCCGATGGGAATCGTCATCGCAATCGTGAAGGTGCCCCAGGCATTGCGATAGAGCGCGTTCACCACGGCAAAACCCAGCCCGGCCAGCGCGACCACCACGATGAAGAGCACCGCCACCGCCGTCGCGGTGCCTGTGACAAGGCCCAGTTCATCGCGCGCAATTTCAGGCAACGAGCGGCCATTCCGCCGCATTGATGCAACCAGGATGATGAAGTCCTGCACCGCTCCACCCAACACCGCACCGATCACCAGCCAAAGAAAACCGGGAAGAAAACCGAACTGCGCCGCCAACACTGGACCAAGCAACGGCCCAGCTCCAGCAATCGCGGCGAAATGGTGGCCGAACAACACATATTTATTGGTGGGATGAAAATTGACTCCGTCATTCAACCGCACCGCCGGCGTCACACGCTGATCGTTGAGTTCAACCACGCGCAGCGAAATCCAGCGGCCGTAGAACCGGAAGGCCAGTACATAGATGCAAGCCGCAGCCACGACCAGCCAGAGGCCATTTACTTTTTCCTGTGGATTGACGAGCCCTGCGACAAAGGCAAGCGCAACTGAGCCTAGGATCGCGACCAGGCCCCAAATCAAGACAAGAAGGTGTTTCACGCGCGGCATACTAACAACCCGCCGATCGCTTGTAAATCAAAGGGCTTCCCGTTATTCTTGAATACATATCGCCTGGAAATCGGCATTCGACAGAAGCGTGAAATTCCAGACGCACCACAAAGAGAGGTGACCATGCCTTCCGCTAAGGAACAGATTGCAAAGATTCTGCAGGACCAACCGGACGACAGCTCGTACGATGAGATTCTGCGGGAGCTGGCGTTTGCGCGAATGGTTGAGAGAGGACTTGCGGACTCCGATGCAGGGAGGACGATCAGCCACGAAGAAATGGGACGCCGCATCAAAACATGGCGGAGCTGACATGGACAGCCGAAGCCGAACGATGGCTCCACGATATCCAGGATTTCATAGCGCAAGATAATCCCGCAGCAGCAATCCGCACCATTGAAACGCTCTACCAGAAGGCAGAGATCCTCCGAGAGTTCCCCGAATCAGGCTACCGGTACTGGCAACGACCGGACCGGCACATCCGTATCCTTCTCCATGGTCACTACCGAATCGCGTACGTGATTAAGGACTCGGGAGGGATCGACATTCTCGGTGTCTTCCACGGAGCCCTGAGCATCGACCGTTACTTGCTGTAAGGGGAAAGAGGCGGGAGCGACTCAGGCTGCGCTTCGTGCTCGCGGAACCCCCACGATGAAACGGTGGTCGTTCGACGCGCGCAATCAAGGGCAGGCCTGGTCACCCCGCTGAGAGAGGCGACGAGCAAGCTTGGAAGAAGCATTTATATTTCGTTGGCCGCGCGGAGCGAGGGATCAACCAGGCCGGCCACCAAGAAGAGTGTTACCGCTGAAGTCCACTCTGCGCTATGGCGCATCTGAATTTATGATTGAAACTGGGCCCCCGCAATATATCCCATCCCAGCATACGACCATAAGTTCGCTGATTCGACCTGCGGTCAATGAAACCTCCGGTCAACCCAGCAACCCACACAAGCGAACGAGGCCTCCTAGCGCACCGCATAACATCAGCGAATCCCATGCGGCACGAATTGCAAAATAGATCGCTACGACACCAATTGGCCTCTTCATAGAAGCAGGCCATGCATAAAAGTAGTACGGGTCGCGGTAGCCCTTGATCAATGCGATGGCCAGTCCAACGCCGTAGGCCGCCATAATGCCAAACAGTGATGTAAGCACCGCTACGACAAGGTCCTCAAAAGATGAAGTTGTCACGCCGATTGCCCCTTGGGTCGTCGAAACACAATGATTGAATCTCTGCCCTGTTCAACGGAACCGCGCTGTACAACGTGCAATTGCCAACTCGAATCTTTTCGTCGTAATTGCGCGAGCCGCTTCTCCGCCTGTTCCTCCAAACGCGCTATTGCCTCCGGTTGCGTCAGGTCTTGCTCTCCCACCTGAGTACGAGAATGCTCATACCGAGCGTCCTCCTTCCATCCGTCGGGCTCAACAAATAGGTGATCCGGTATTTTCATTTGCGCCGCCCTCACAGTATTTGATTGAGCATTACTACGTACCATACACAAGCGATGGTTGCCACCTCCCCGCTACCAGAACAGGCCAAACCATCCTGCTCCATCACGAGGATGGTTCTTCGGACTCTTCAGTTTTTCCTTGGGTTAGCTCCGCGTGGGTCGTGTCAGATTGGTCTGAGTCGAGTTGTGAAACTGCCGGTAGCGTCACGTTCCAAAGCCAAGCCTTAGGCCAAAGCACCGTTCGATCTCTCTTCTGTCCTGCTTGTTCTGTTCAGCAGGTTCGTACCCTGAATTGAACATGTTGTTTGAGATTCGTATTAGGCTTCGGCTAGCGGCGAGGATGTCCGATCTCTTCGGTACAAGTCGGAACGTTTCCCATAGCACATAGACAGGTATGGCATGCCTTCTTGCCATCAAATCGCTAGCCAGTTTCCGAAATGCTACTTGAACATCGTCTAGTTGTTTGGTTCTCCGTGAAATGCTTTCATCCGGTTCCGCTGAAGGTGTTACGGAGGCGTTTTCTAATTCGGGTATACCTGGTTTTGTGTAAACGTTAGCGTAGAAAATGAGAACGAAAGCAATTTCACCTATGACTTTCGCCAAATCTCTATACGGCTCAATCAAGGCTTTCACGATGAACTGCCCGACTACAAACACACTAACCCCGATAAAGATCGTTATGAACGTATCCATATCGCAAACCTCCTGGACCTCAGTCAGTCAGTCAATCAATCAGTCAGTCAGTCAAGCCATTGAAACATATTAGCCGATTAGAACCGACCGCTCCCACTATTCCATCTGTCAAGATTTCACTCTTCGACAGAGCTGTTTTCTGCTACCACTCTGCTACCGGAACAGGCCAAGCCATCCCGATCCATCAAGATGATGGCTCTTCGGATTCGTCAGTTTTTCCTGGGGTTAGCTCTGCGTGGGTCGCGTCAGATTGGTCTGAATCGAGTTTGTAAACCGCAGGTCGATTGAGGAATCACTTTGCTGCGCTCATCGAGCGATGCACCGCTCTTCTACTTTTCCCTTGAGGACAGGCTAGATGGTCTCCCGCTGGGCGTGTGTCCAATGAGAGTCTTCCAACTCCCCATACCTCTCTTACATGGAGTGGCCGAGGCTGCCCTTTACTGCGCGCATCGGACGAGCACCGTTTCATCGTGCGCGTTCTGCGACCACAGGGACAACTAGGCCGCCTCTCTTCCCTCCAAGCCCGCTCGTTTATCTCTCCCAGGAACGGGACCTGTGATTGGTTCTACTGCGCACGTCGAGCGAGCACTGTTTCATCGTGCGCGCTCCGTGAGCAAGGAACCAACACAGGCGCCGTTCCCTCTCTCACTTCTCGGCCAGCGCGCAGATGCCGATTCGGTGGCGTTCAGCTTTGGTAACGAATCGCGCTGGGCGAAATCCTGCTTGGGTGAGTAGCCGCACCAAGTCATCACCCGTATACAGTTGATACACGCCTGTTTGAGTGACCTTGAACTTGAGCAGATCCTCTTTGGCGATGACATATAACGCCAGGCGGCCGCCGGGTTTCATGACGCGCCGGAGTTCTTGCAGGTTCACCAGCGGATCTTTCCACAAATAGACGACGTTCGTGGCAAAGATTTTGTGGAAGGTATTATCCGGATACAGGAGGGCGGAGGCGTCGCCGAGACACAGTTCGACCCTGCCTACTGTAATCGCTGCGGCATTGCGTCGGGAGGCCTGCTGGAACATGGCCTCCGAGAAATCCACTCCGGCAACCCGGCCCTGCGTGGCAATCCTGGCGACTTGTTGAATGCCGTGGCCTGGGCCAAAGCCGATTTCCAGCACGTGATCGGTCGGCTGGATCTCGAGCAGGCTGATTGTCCAATCGATCCCTTCGAGATTGATGCGAAAGAAAACCCCTGCGAGCCTACCGAGGATTCCGGTCGGTTGACGGAACTGCTGTGCCAGGCGATGCCACAGTCCCATAGCTTCTCCCGAGCATCCTATTGAGGACCTGTACTGTAGCGAGTCGAGATCATCCGATCAATGCCGCGGGCAACCTCGGAAAATCGCAGGCTCTCAGTTCCACGACCACTCTCATCACCGCAGTGTGTTTCCTTCGTCGATCACGTAGACAATGCCCACCATGCGATGGGTGATTCGAATCGCCGGTGGATAAGTTTTCCCTCGGCGCTCTGGTCTGGCTGTCGTCGCTCATCACCGGATGGAACTTTCGTCAAAGGCAGTGAGGCGGGTTCATTCCCTCTGAGCCGGGATACCCATGCTCCTTGGTTCCGAAACCTTGGCAATATTCGGGCAGTGCCATGCCTGCTCACATTTTCTGATGTTGTGTTTCGGGCAGAACTCTCCATGGCAGGAACGAACGGGCCTGTGCAATTTCATAGGCACTGAATTCGCGCAGTGCCAGATAGGCCAGAAGGATTACCACCCCTATGAACGCTAATTTGATCAACAGCAAGAGGCCGGTGGTCGGCCAAATCACTGTCAGCGTATAGGCCAGCACGCTGATCACCATGCTCCGCCACAACGTCCCGATCGGCGGAACAATCGACCAGAGGCGGTAGACAATACATACGGACGCCACAGCGCCGATTGCCTGACACAGCGCCGTCGCCACTGCTGCGCCAGAGGCGCCGAACGGGGGAATCAAGACATAGTTTCCGATCGCCGCGAAGAAAACCAGCGGCACGCTCAAATACAGTGTGAACTGAGGAACCCCCGAAGCCGTGGCAATGACGGCGGCAACCGAGACCATCACAAATGCGACGGCTCCTACGATCAAAATCGCCAGGATCGGGGCAGCAGCCTCGAATGACTGGCCAAACACCCACGTGACAATCTCGGGGGCGGCCCCAGCAATGAGTGCCCCGAATGGGAATAACCCCATCACGATTCTCATGGCACCTTGTCCTATGTCTTTTGCCTGCCGGGTTTTCCCCTCAGAAAGCAGACGACTCACAGTCGAGAGCAATAACGGAGAAAGCGATGTCCCGAACAGAACCGGAAGGATCGACAAATTCTGCGCGGCACCGTAGATTCCTACCTGTTGGATCGTCCCACCGAGTGTTTTCAGCATCATCAAGCCCATGCTGGAAAAAATCAGGAACAACAAGGAGGAGAGGCCTAGCAGGAGGCCGAGGTCATAGAATGGCCTGGTTGGCACGGCGATGTGGCCGAGGAAGGGAGGATTGATGTAGCGACGGGTGATGGCTAACTCGACGACGGCCGCCCCGAGGCTTCCGAGTATGGCGCCGGGAACGGACAGGCCCATTTCAACGAAGAAAAGAATCAAGAACAGCCTGGCAAGCCAACGACCGGCATTGCTCGCAGCTTTTTGGCGAAAACTGCCCATTCCTATGAGAATGTTCTGGTGTCCCTGCGAAAGGCTGCTGATCGGAATGTGGAGGGCGTACAGGGCAAGATACGGCGCGAGCAGCGGTTCGTGGAGGAGCCACGCTAAGGGAAAGGACAGCAGTCCAAGGAGCAATCCCCCGCCAACCCCGGCAAGTAGGTGCAACCGGATCACGGTCGCGCCGACAGGGTGCCAGTCTTGTGCCTCTCCAACGAACTTGATCGTCGCGCGAGAGAAAAACGAATTGATGCTTAACTCGATCCACCCGAAGAGAGTCGTGGAAAGCACGAGCAACCCGTATCCATCGGCTCCTAGGCGTCTGGTGAGAAACGCCGCGGTAATGATTCCTGTCAGGGGTAACAGAAGTCCTGCAAGAAACACTCGCGCCGTTCCATCCAGCAGATGACGACCGGGTTGCGAAGATAGTGGACTCACAGAGCAAATCCAGGTTGGTGTCGCACATAGTCTGCCAACGCTTCGCCGATTCGATGATGAACCGCGGCCGATGGATGCGGGTCGAACCGGCTCCCCATGTACTGCTCCCTGGTAAATTCATTTCCAAAAGCGGACAAGTCAATATATTTGACAGCGTCTTGCCGCAGGCGGGCGGGAAGAGAACCCCAGACATTCGCCCCCTGTTTTGGAAGAAGCACGATTAGGCAAGGAAGTCCGCGTTGTTCTGCCAACCCTCTGAATTGCTGAAGGTACCTGTAGGACTCAGGTATCTCGCCGCGTGAAAGAGAAACAGCACTATCTCCAGATGGCGAAATCCAGGATAGGACGACATCCCTAAGCACATACAAGAGGTGTACTCCTCGCAAGCCATCTCGCACCGGCGAATCATGAGAGAAAGAGACCCTTTTATCGACTAGATAGCCTACTGAATCAATGACAGGCGTGCGTGAAAGGTTGAAATCTGCAGAGATAATGGCCATCACGACAAAATCCGGCTGGATGTCCACCATGCGGTACTGAAGTGTCGCTGCCATCTCTTTGACGCTATAGGCCGATGCGCCATAGTTAAATACCTTGACGGTCACGGCCTGTTGTTGCTGATTGAGCGTGTCTTCCAGCACTTGGGCGAACGTATCCTCCGTTCGTGTGACCCCCTCGCCAAAGGTACAGGAATCTCCGACAAGGGCAATGCGATATTCGTTCGGCTGTTTGGCCCCATACACTCCCCCGGCAATCTTCGCTCGGAGCCCCAAGCTATCTGTATTGATCATGGCGAGACCGCGCGCCCGCGCTTCTCTGAGGTTGGGCTTAGGGATGTAGGGAATGTCTTCGGTGCGGTCAAACGATGTGTAAATAGGATCGTAAATATGACGTTCTGAGTATCCCCATACCCTGACCGCGACTTCGAGCGCGATCAGCGTGATGAGCAGGACACACGCGGCGCCAAGAAGCTTACGGAAAGGTTTTCTCGTCATGAAGGGGCTTCCACTCATGTGGCCGAGTACTCCGACCTCGTCATGCCCCTCTTTCCCCTTGCGCGTTGCCAGAAGAAACCCAACGCATTGATGGCTTGGGCCGCAGTGAGCAACGGCACAACCTGAATCGCCTTCCCGAACGGGATCTTTCCAAACGGATAGGTGAGCATGTTGACGTAGAAGGCGGGCGGCTCGACTTTCATCGGTTGCTGTCGCTGGCGGGCTCGAAGGAGATGGTAATAGAAGGCGCCGCACCCATAATGAAAATGCTGTCGGAGGAACGTCTTCACCGTCAGGTGGTGTGCATGGTAGACCACCGCTTCCGGCGCATGAATCATCCGATGTCCTCGGTGCTGCCAGCGATCGCACAACTCGCGATCTTCGCCTGCAGATCGAGGGAATGACACATCGAATCCTCCTACGTCGCGAAACCGCTTGGCCGGGAATGCCAAGTTACAGGAGGGGAAGAACCGCACCCTCTCCGGGGCGCCGCTATAGTACGCGAGCAGGTATGAGACGAGAAGTTGACTCGCCGTCGAGTAGAGATTCTGCGTGAGCGCGTTGGACGTTTCCCCGCCGACCGCGCAATCCGGCGATGCGGAAAACTGCGCCGCCAAGGTCGTCAACCAGTCGGGTGCAGGCGCGCAGTCGTCATCGGTAAAGAGGAGGAATTCGCCCGCGGCCTCAAACGCCCCCCTATTTCGTGCCGTCGCCGGGCCGGCGTTTTCCTGTCGCAAGAGCTTGAGCGTGAGCAAGTCGCGGAACTGATTGGCCACCTCGTCCAACGGCGTGACTCCCCCGTCGTCCACCACAATCACTTCAAAGCGATCATGCGGGTAGTCGAGACGACTACAGGCCCGAAGACAGACCGAGAGCTGTTCCGGACGATTGTAGGTCGGGATCACAATCGAAATGAATGGACGCGCCTGCTTCATGAAACCCTATTCGGCCATTGTCGTCGCTCGGCTGTTCAGCGATGGATGATGCATAAACCGATTCATGAACCGCTCAGCGAATCTCTGGGGAAATGGTTCGCCCATGAGAGATAGGAACGCCGGGGCGAAATCTAACGGCGAGACTTCCCCAAGGTCACCGCCCGCCCGGATGGAAGGACCGGCGGCAGCCACGAAACCACTGAATGTATGGTAGCTGCTTCGGTTATATTGAGGTCTGGCCTGAACAAGCTCGACCTTTGGATGCCTCACTCGGTCCATAAAGTACGGGGTGCTCTTCCACTCAACACACAGGTCAGGGAGGACCGAGGGGGGGCCGCAACGAAAGACCTCGGCTGTTCTGATCACTCTCTCCACGGACGCTTTACCGCTGCGCACATCCACCAACTGCCTGAGATCGGCCTCAATCTGGCTCAGAAGACGTTCGTACTCTGGGCCCGGTTCGATAATGCCTTGAGGCTCACGCCCACGGAGATTCACACGCACAAAACTTGTGTTGAGGGCGGGGATGGAGAATGCCTTGGTCTTAGCCCAATTTGTTTCAGTGCGGAACCGGTCTGTCTCTAACCGCATCTGCAAGCGCCGCGGAAGAAACCGACTCATTCGCGCGCGCACGTCCGGCCCGAAAGCTCGACGCAACAAAGTGAGCGGGTTCAGACTGTTTAGCGATCCGTGTGCAGGAACCTGATACTCCAATTGCCGGCAAAAAGCCTCGATAAGACCAGTGGTGGGGTAGAGATCCTTCATCCCGAAAAGCGAAATGATGAAAATATTCGACTCGTCCGGCAACTGTTTCAACAGCAGGCCCAGTTCGCGGTCGATGGCTTGATATACCTCCCGGATGGCCGTGCTCAACTTGCTTCCCTCACTCGTCGCATCGGTGTGTCGAATCCCTTCGGGGCGATAGTCCCAGAGCCGATGGGCTGCCGTGTGTGCCTCAACAAACGTGATCACCGCCAAGTCGCATCGATCCTGTGCCAGAAAGCGGCGACACAGCGCGCCTTTCTCCTCTATGCGTTTGAGCATGAGACGGTATGCTTCCAAATCCTCGCTGAAAGAGCTGTTGGGCTTGAACACCTCTATGTGTATTGGCGAACCGACCTGGCCGTGAACATCGCTTAGCAGACTTGCGGGTTCGGCAGACGGAGGGACGATCGCACTGTTGTACTGCTGTTGGACAGCCCAATTCGCGAGTTGAACACCTGGCAGGCCGGGAAGGGGTTCTGCCTCGAGTGCATCAATAATAGCGACCTTCTTCGATCCATTCAGTAAACGAGACCAGAACGGCAAGACGTGAGTATCGTGCACAGAAACATTTCGCAGATCATACGTGCCAGGCATTAACTGACGGTTATAATAATACCCGTGCTCGCTCCTCGAGACGCCACTGAAGAGAGAAAGCCAGGCGCCTTGCGTAGACATCAGCTCAGGACCGCTGATTTCCCCCCGGCAGCCTCGTTGCATGATTGAAGCGATGGTCGGCAGATACCCTTCTTGAGCCCACTCCTGGATGAATCCTGCATCACCTCCATCGAGGCCGAAAATAACCAGCGGCGGAGTTTTGATGTCCTTAGCCATGTGATTGTCTTTCGGTGGACCTAGATATAGCCATGTTCCCTGAACCATGCAGCAGTGCGATGCACCGCCTCCTTTGTACTCACCTTTGGGATGTAGCCGAGCTCGCGGCCACTTCGGGAAAGATCAAAGGCTCTGTCCCCGAGATAAAGGTCGATCCGGTCCGCACGTGGAAGTCGATATCCGGTCCATGAAAACAGATGACGGCTCGCCATCTCGTAGAGACGAAACGGCCCTGCCGGGAGATTGGCTGGCAATCCGGGCGCCCCAACCTCTTCCGCAATTGTTTGGACGAGATCCCGTAGACGCACCGATTTCGCTCCGGCAAGGATGTACGTTCGTCCTTCGATGTCGGTGACAGATCCGCAGAGGGCCAGGCCTTCGACAATATCCGCAATATCTGCGGTGTGATGATGGTTGTGACCATCACCTATCAAGCGGAACCGTCCGGCAGCAATGGTCTTAAACAAGTTCAGCCAACTCATGGCTCCTGGGCCAAGTACGGCAGAGGTCCGGGCCAGCACCACGGATAGACCGTCACGCTGATGGTGGGACAAGAGTATCCGTTCGGCCGAAAACTTCGACTGGCCATAAGGTGAATCCGGAATGGGTATTGTTTCTTCCGTGATTGAACGGTTCTTGATAGCACGGCCATAGAGCGCTCCGCTGCTGCAGAACACGAGCCGACCGGCTCCGACACAGAGAGCTGCTCGCGCCACGTTCGAAGCTCCTTGAATATTGACCTCTTCGAGGGCTTTCCTGGACGGTCCGGAGGCTTCAGTCCTCGCCGCAAGGTGAAAGATCAGCTGGCAGTTCGAGGCTGCTCGCTGCAGGCTTTGATAGTCGAGCACATCCCCGCGAACAATCTCGGCACCAAGGTGGTCGAGCGCCGACGTATCCTCTCCCGGAAGGGCCAGGGCGCGAAGGCGACCTTTCTCATGAGCCAGCCGCTCTAAGAGGTGGCGGCCGATGAAACCCGTGGCACCAGTGACGAGAACATTCATCCCAAGCTCTCCTTCTTCTGAGCGAAATGCTTCTTCTCAGTGAAATGAGTCAACGTATGGGCGTCCCCAAGGCTTTCACGCTCATATACGGTCATGAGAAATCTGAGTGACTTTCACCGGTCGCCCTAGAGCCGCTGACTCCATGGCGGCGAGGACCACCTGCAGAACCCGCCTGCCTTCCTCCAACGTGCAGTCCGGTCTGGTATCTTGACGGATCGCATCCACATTATGCTGCCACCCCACTCGATATGAATCGATAAAATCGCCGCCTTGGCGCATCCGTAACAGACCTTGAGGCAATTCCTTCAAAGTCTGCGTAGCCAGTTGCACACGAGTCTTCATATCCCCCGGGTGGGCTGCCGGCGGGAAATATTCGAAGCCATCGAAACGATAGCAGGAGACTCGCAGACGGCCCGCCTGCCCATAAATCTCGACCTCATCGTTCCTACTCTCGCCTTCCGAGAAAGTAGAAGAAACGAGCAGGTCATCGGACAATCGTGCGGTCACCACCACAGTGGATCTATCGCCGCTTATTGCGGTGAAGATTTCCTCTACGTCACTTTGGAGCAAAGAATGCACCACATCGAAGTGGTGCACACCAAACTGGTAGAGAATTCCCTTCACCGCATGACGATCGCCTTCTTCATGAAAACTCCGGCGCTCCGGATTCCTACCGGTCAATACTGTGCGGATCAGGTCAAGCTTCCCTAAACTTCCTTGCCGGATCACTTCCCGTGCGCGGCGCATGAGACGATGCCAGCGACGTGGCAACCCCACCACCATGATTTTCCTGTTGGACTGCGCTGCTTGCTCAATCAGTCCATCCCAGACCTTCAGGTCGAAGACCAAGGGTTTGTCGATGAACAGGTGCTTCCCTGCAGCCAGCACGGCCTGTGCCACTTCAACCTGACGGTCGCTCGGTAGCCAGACTCCGACGGCTTCTATGGCTGGATCCTTAAGTAGGGCGGAGTAGTCGGTATGCCGCTGCTGAACCTGAAACCGATCTGCAACCCGCTTCAACCGCTCCGGATCGCCGTCGGCCACTGCCACAACATCAACGGCCCTGACCCCTCTGAGGGCAGGTAGGTGCAAGGTCTCTGTGACCCAGCCACACCCTATGAGACCCAGTTTCACCGAGGTGCTCCCCTTGGTCATGGTTGGCTCTCCTTCTCTCTCGTATGGCCCTCGGTCAAGCGAGGAAGATAACCTTGTGCTCGAAACCATTCAGCCATACGATGAATCGTGTCTTTCGTGCTGATCCTCGGAACATATCCAAGTTCTTGACGCGCTCGGGAGATGTCGAAAGTCCTATCACCGAGGAACATGGCAAGGCGGTCGGCACGAGGCAGCTTGCGTCCGACCAAGGCGACGGCCAACTTGTCGAGAACCCTGTACGCATGTAACGGGGCTGCCGGGAAGTTCGCGGCGAAACGGGTCACTCCCACCTCCTCCCCGATCATCTCAACTATCCCTCTCAGTGGTACCGACTCGCTTCCTGCAAGGATGTATGTTCGTCCCTCTACTCCCTTCACGGAGCCGCAGAGGAGCAATCCTTCAACCACATCCGAGACATAGACGATATGGTGATAGTTGGTTCCCTTGCCGATGAGGCGGAAATGCCCGGACGCAATACTTCGAAAGAAGCCCAACCAGCTTGTCGTTCCCGGGCCCCAAACGGTCGAAATTCGGGCTACGACAACAGGCAAGCCATCATGCTGTCGAGCAGACAGGACAACCTGTTCGCCTAGCACCTTGGACTCGCCATAGGGGGAATCAGGGTTGGTTTCTGTCTGTTCATCAATCAGTTGATTCTTGGCGATGCGTCCGTACACGGCGACGCTGCTGCAGAAGACGAGTCGATCCACGCCCGCCCGTACTGCAGCCAGAGCGACGTTCTCGGCCCCCTGTATATTGGCCACCTGCACGTCTCGCCTCGACAAAAGGCCGGTTGATTCGGTTGTTGCAGCCAGATGGTATACGACCCGGCGCTCTTCAACTGCTCGCTCGACCGCCGACGCGTCCCCAAGATCCCCGCGTACCACTTCGACGCCGAGCGCATCGAACCAGGTGGCATCCGTCGTTGGGCGGACAAACGCCCTGACGTGATGTCCTTCATTGGTTAACCGCTCGACGAGGTGGCGACCGATGAAACCCGTCGCCCCCGTGACTAGAACATTCATGCGGAGCCTTCCCTGTCAGACAGATTCCGCCCACCGCCTCATCGCGTTCGGCGCCAGCATGGTTGAATACATTCCGGCCATCTCTGCCGACCGCGCCACACATGACATGGCAACCACCAAGGGCAGGAGCATGATCCGTCGAACCGGATGAACGTCCAGCGAGCGGCTGACCCTGAACCACCGTGGAACGTCCAGGAGGATATGCCACATCATGGTCACCACGGGTTCGAAAATTTTAGTTCGAGCGATCCATTGGTTCGGGTACTGATCGTTCACGCGCCGCAACATAAACACCTCATACCCGTATCGGAAATGAAGGCATTTCAGCCAGTACAGCCATGAGAAATAGTGGGTGACTCGCTGGCGGGGCTGCAAAACGAGTTTGGCTCCGCCGTCGAGGAATGACTTTGTTAAGAGTGGAGCTCCGCACAAGCGCCCAAATTTGGCGGTGTATTGGTGTTGGCGGAACGTCTCGACGCGAAGACCGAAATTATGGTCCATGAATCCGACGGGATACGGAAGTTTTCTGTCCGGATCGAGTTCTTTTCCCAGGATCCAACCCCACGTAATGGACGCCGCAGCCAATCGGGTGGCACGATTCCACTCCCAACTGTCGGCGCTCTTGAACAGGCTGAGACCGATCGACACATCGCCGCCGCCGCGGATGCCGTCCACCAGCGATGAGAGCCATGTGCGGTGGGGATAGACGTCGGAGTCGGTGAAGGCCAGAATCTCTGCGGACGCAAACTTCGCTCCGCGGGTCTTGAGTTGCAAATACGTAAGCCCTTCGGCTTCGACAGGCTGAATCCCCCAAAACGGCGTGCTCTGCTCGTATCGTGCTCTCCACTCTTTCACCTGGGCTGCACTTCCCATCAGGATGATCTCAACCTGGTGAGCCGGGAAATCTTGGCGTTGTAACGCCTCGATCGTGTTGACCGCCTTCCCGAGATCGCGGGATTCGTTATAGCCTTCCACGATAATGGAGACGACCGGCTTATCTGGCCGCGATTTAGTCATAGCCCGTTTCTCCCTAATGCCTGCCTCGGCATTCCTTCCTTAACAGGAAAGGCGACCGATGTTCCCGACAACATTTGCTGATAGATGGACAAGAATTGGTGACATTGACGAGCCAAACTAAACCGCGCTTCGGCAATATGCCGTCCTGATTCCCCCATCGCTTCCGCCTTCATTCGATCGCGCAGCACTTCCATCAGCTTCTCGGCCAATGATTGAGGATCGTTCGGTGGAACCAAGAACCCCGTTCCCCCGTGTTCTACAATCTCGCCTAACCCACCCATCGAACTGGCGACCACAGCAGTTCCTCGCATCATGGCTTCAATTGCCACCAACCCAAACGGCTCTGCCCATCGAGACGGCACCACCTGCACCCAAGCCTGGGCAAACCTGATCTCCATCTCTCCCTTGGCGACATGACCGAGGAACGTTACTTTCGCGGTGAGTTCCAGCTTCTCAGTCAATTCGACCAGCTTTGCACGTTCAGGCCCATCGCCCGCAATGATGAGACGTGCCTCAGGGAGTCCCCGTGTGACCATCGCGAACGCCTGGAGCAACACGTCGACGCCCTTCTCCGTGGCCAGTCGACCGGCAAATACCGCAACAGGCCTGGAGGCTAACACTCGCGTGACCGGTTCTACCGCAACGCCGTTATAAATCACCTCGACCGGTTCAACGCCGTCGGCTATCAGGCATTCTTGTACCGCGCGACTATTAGCAACGACTCGGTTAAAGACGTGTCGCCACTTTCTCCATAGCCGCATCTGAAACCGCAAGAGGCCCCAGTCCCGCAATGGCACACAGCCATTCCGGTAACAGGCGAATCCCGCAGGCTCCCGACAAGGCGATCCCGTCGGCAAGAGTTTCGTTCCGGTGGGACAAATTGGCCGATACCACACGACGTGATACAGGGCGGGGATATGGCTGAGAAGCGGGAGGATAAGGGGAGATAGCTGAGTGAGAAACATCCGAACGTGCACCACGTCCGGCCGAAACTCCTTTAGCACACGGCGCAATCGGAGATAGGCCCATGGGTTGAGGGTCTGCAACAACGTCCTAAACCTTGACAGCGTGCCGTAACATTCATACTCGGCCTTCCGCGAGTCGACAGACGATCCCGCCGAGCTGGAAAATAACCGCACGTCGTGGCCTTGTTGCCGCAACGCGTCTCGTAGGGCAAACGTCATTACCTCGGCTCCGCCGATCGATGATCCATAATCGTTGACCAAGAGAATCTTCATGAACTCGCATTCCATATCTCTGTGCGGATCGCTCTCGTCGTCACAATTCGCCCCTCTCTCGCAATGCCATGCGATGGTGTCGCTGATTCAGTCCGAGAGGGAAATCCTGGGCGCAAACCCCTGGACTTGTTGGGCTTTGGTAATAGTCATGATCTTGTCCGATAAGTGACCACGTACGACATCTATCCCCAGACCCTCGAGACGAGAGGCGTGATACGTCGACCTCACGAGGGCACTAACGCCTATCCCCGACTGATCACGTTTTCTACGAAGTAGCTCCGTAGCCCCTGTCATATAGACCTTCGTCGCGCTCTTCTCTGCTCAACAGAATTTCTTGTACAGCTTGCGTCGTGAATCCGATCCCAAATCCTTGAGAATACAGAGCATCATGCCGATCCTGTCTCATGACCACAACCCACATAACGAGGGGGGTCTCGAGGGTTCTTTTCGTCAATCTTCGGGGAGAAAGTCAGAAAATATTGAGAACGTGGACAATCTTGCAGGCAGGAGGCTCTTCAATTGGCTGAACGCGACATCGTGCTCCAGAGATCCCTTACCTAGGTCAGAAACAGAGGCTTTCCTCCCAACGGCAGCCTCTTCTGAATCCATATTCGGCGGCACGGTCCCGCACAGGAACGAAGGCTCGAGCAGAGTCCGTCGTCTCGCTCAATATATATCTGTCCACAAGCCCTGTAACTGACATCTATCTGATTGTGGGTGTTCGGCAAGTACAGAGAGGGTGACCGGCCCGCCCGTTTCCGCCCCTCGAACGATGGATGAAATTCTTGGCAACAAGCCGCCTTTTGCGGCCGTTTTTTGGTCGAATTCCCGCACCAACCGCTTCTTCTCCAACCCCGATACGCAGCCTACAGAACTCCCTCTGCGAATCAATGAGTTCTATCGCACCCTTCTTTCTGGTTATCCGGCTGGTCTTACCATTGCAAGTCATTCGTAGCAATTGCCACTGAAAAGGAGATCGGCCATGTCCTTGCTGATGTTCATCATGCTCTTCAGCCTCCTTCCCTTCCCGATGCTTGCCGTCGTGCTGGCGGCCGAGCGGCTGACGAAACCGGCCCAACAAGCCCTGCGCTGATCACTCACGCCGATCATGGCTTCTTGATCCTGCTGTGCTCCACTCAGTCACATCTCTCGATATCGTAGCCGCCTCGGGCGAAAAACAGGTCGCGAATACCCACGTCGAATCGAGCTCGTGTCTTGGCATCGACCTGGAAACCTCGCTTCAAGAGTTGACGAAACGTCACAATTTCCCCTCAATCATATTCATATTCGTTTGTCTTTGATCTTCCTTTAAAAGACGCGCTCACCTGCCCCTCGCAGCCGACAAGCAGCTCGCAAACCACCGCCGCAGCCCTTGAGGGATCAGCCAGATACCGACGAACACACACACATCAAGAGCGCTCGGGGCGCCATGTCGATACGCATCCTTGACCAGCAGCCAGAACGCCGATCGGTCCCCTTGCTCAATCGCATTGGCGCTTAGCCACGTTAAGAGGAATGAGGCGTATGCGCGAGGAGTCACCAAGTACCGATTCTGCTGAATCCATGAGAGAGAAAAACGCCAGTCCTTCTGGCTGCTGATCGTCTGGAGATGCTCTTCTCTGTGCCAAATAGCGAGCGGCTCAGAAGCAGTCACAAATTGTACGACGGTATCGTCACGCCTGCTGGCCCGGAAGAGCCAGTCGATGTCGTCATGCCTTCGTGACTCGGTTCGAAACGGGACTTTCTGCAACAACTCCTTGGCCGTAAAGATCGTGGATGTTTGCACGAGTCCTTCTCCTCCGAAGAGACGTGTGCGGCGGAACAGGTATTCACTCATGAGCTCACCGGACGCCGGCAATCTCCTGGGCAACACGACATCGGTCGTCTCGCTTCGCTTGATGAAACGGCACGAGATAATGGGATGTCGGAATGTCGACTGCCGGGCAGTGCATAACTGGAGGTCGAGCTTGTTTGGAAGCCATTCGTCGTCGTGGTCGAGAAAGGCGATCCATCGGCCTCGCGCTGCTTCGACTCCCGCGTTGCGAGCCTCTGCAGGTCCGAGATTGCGAGACAGCGGCTTGACGATTAATCTGGAATCCCCTATTGGACCAAGAGCCTGAACTGTCGCCTCATCGGAACCGTCTACGACTACGATGACTTCAATGGCATCTAGAGTTTGACGCAGGGCGCTACGGACTGCCCGAACGACTAAGGGTGGCTTATTCCGAGTAGGAATGACCACAGAGACAAGAGGTGCAACACGTTCCATTCTTCTCTGCTACTCGGGCCTGGCGGACTGTCCAATCCCATGCGGCAGGACGGGCAGGCTCGCGCCTGTGGGGACGGCCAAGCGAGGATGCTGGATCGAGGGTTGCAACGCCCCGTCAAGAGCAGTCGCGACCAAGCGCTCAGCCGGCAATCCCAGCATAGGAAGCAAATCGCGTGGAGTGCAAAACACAAGCCTTCGCGACCGGGCTCGCCGCAGCAGCGACTCCAGATTCTTACGGCAGTTCCCGCCCCACCATGGGTTCAAGAGCACATCCGAACGGATCGCGAACACGAGGTACGGCCGCTCCAATCTCTCCAACGTCTCCTCGATCGCCGGCTGCACAAGCTCCGGCGGCTCCCACAACCGCAGCGTTCCATATCCCGTCGGGATCGGCCCCATTGAACTCCACTGTCTCCTCAGATACCGTCGCCATCTCAGTCCCCGCTCCGACATCACACCCGACGTTAAGGGAATGATCCACAGCCCTTCCGACCGATCCTCGTCCCGCTCTCGAAAATATTCAACCCGCGGCCGGTAGGGTCCCATCTCCACCGACCGATAATCCGGAACCGATCCTGTGTACCCTTCTCTGACTGCCAGCGCCCTTATCGGCTTCTCCCCCGGCTCAACCGTCAAATCGAACCGGCACCCCAGCCGCTCCAGCGTCCCCCGCACCCGATCATCGAAATATCGATCCCCTATCCTTACTGATTCACACGCCTTCCCGAACACAGACCGGAATGCCATAAAGGACTTGACCACACAATGCTCCACCCACGAGGGGTTCCCGTAATCAGGCACCCATCCGTGAAGAGCTACATCCCATCGCCAGGCATGAGGATGCACTCCATGCTCGTCGCCCTCCATGACCGTCTCCGCGACCTCCGCTTCGTATCGCCTCAGCGCCCACTCCGCGGACCCGTATACCGTCTCGACCTGGGGATCCACGCGCCAGAACCAGTTCAGCCGAGCCACCTCTCCTGTCGCGTCCGCCATCTGTGGGCGGAGCTCTTGCAGGTACGGATAGAGTCGTTCGAAGCCGCGCCACGGCACGGCCTTCGTGGGGTCGGGACGGCGGGGATCAGGCTCGACGTCGATGCACAGAATCACCGGAATGCGTTCACCCATGGTACTCACTCCGCCGTTGAAACCTCTGAATAAAGGCAACTCTCCAAACCTCGAAGCACCGCCATGTACGAGATCGCCGCCCTCCGCGAATGCCTCCAGGTCTTAGCACAGTCATCCGCGCGGCTCGACTCGCATGTGAATCCGGGCTTTCGGTCGCAAAGTCATCTTCGGCTCCGGCACGATTGTCTGCCCTGGAACCAGCGACAATCTGAACCGCTGCGCAATGGAGGCCAAGACCAAGACGCCTTCCATCTTGGCAAAATGCTCCCCGATACAGACGCGTGCTCCTCCGCCAAACGGAAAATAGGAGAATTGCGGCCGACTCTTCTTTGCAGACTCGCTGAATCGTTCAGGGTCAAACCGCTCTGGGTCATGAAAGTACCGGGGATTTCGCTGCATCACATAGGGGCACAGATAGATTTTTGATCCCGCAGGGATTGTGGCGCCGCTCGGCAGTTTATCGTCTTGCTGCGCGATCCGGACGAAGATCCAGGTGGGAGGAAACAACCGCATCGATTCGGCGAGTACCATCCCGGAATAGCCCAGTCTCGGAAGATCGTCAGCAGATGGAACTAGGCCACCAAGAACCTCATCCACCTCCGCGAAGAATTTGGCTTCAACATCTGGATGTTGGGACAAGAGATACGAGGTCCACGTCAACGCCTCTCCAATCGTCTCATACCCCGTAATGACGAGCGTCACGGCCTCATCGCGGACCTGTTGATCCGTCATGCCGGTTCCATCGTCATATTTTGCTCGGAGCAGCAACGAGAGCAGGTCTTCGTTGTCTGTGGGATGCGTGCGTCGCGCATGAATCGCTCGATACACGACGCCATCTATGCGTCGCATCGCCATGCGATACCTCCAACCGATTCGACTCGGCATCCATTCCGGAAACGGGGAAAAGAACACGTGCTCCATGTAAAGCCGCCTGATGGTGATGGCATCCAGCAACTCTGGCATTTCACGATCAGCATCCGATCCCAGCACGGTCTTGACGATGTTCCGCTGAACCAATCCCATCATCTCGTGACCGAGGTCTAGCTCCATCCCGTCGGTCCACCGAGCCAGCATCTCTCCAATGCCCTCCGTAATGGTCTTCGAAAAGGACTCCACGGTCTTCCGGTAGAACACCGGCTGCATCATTCTCCGCTGTCTGAGATGGGCTGCTCCCACGCTGGTCAGTAGGCCTGCTCCTGATAATTGCTTGCCTCGCGGGCTCGTCATTCGTGGTGATTTGACATAGTTGTCCGGGTTCACTACCAAGATATGTTTGATGTCTTCCGGATTGTTTAACAGGAACGTCGGCTCCCCGATTCTCAGCTTGATCACATCGCCATAGGTGGCTGCACATCGCGAAAGAAAACCCAGCTTGTCGTACAAGAATGCCGGCAGATGTCCCACGAGAGGATAGCCAGCCGGTCCTCGAGCCATGGAATCTGTCTTGCAGCCACTACTCATCTTCAGATGACCCCCTTCATGTCCCCACCGCCACACCCTTCTTTTTTTGATGGTGTCTATGAGGCCGAGATAGCGAACCATATAGTGTTCTCGAGAATAGAATTGCTCGTACCCGATTCGCGCCCGTTGTGCGAGTGTCTCTTGTAAGGTGCTGTCCTGCGCAAGCGCGGAGAGAATCTGCCTGAGTTCCTCTCCCGATCGATACACAAATCCACCACCGGTTTTTTCGACCGCTTCACGGTTCCCGCCTGCGTCATGCACCACTACCGGAGTTCCACAGGCCAGCGCTTCGAGCACGGTCAACGGGAACACTTCCGGCGCCAGCGACGGGAGGATCAAGGCGGTTGCACTCTGATATGCGCCTACCAGTTGAGGTTGAGGAATCGAGCCCAGGAAACGAATATGGCTGTGCCCGGCGTACTGTCTTTGAATCGTTTGCCGCAAGTCTCCGTCTCCTATGACATGCAGATCGAATTCCGGCAATCGCGCGAACTCCTCTAGAAGAATGCCGATTCCCTTGGAGGCCGTTAATCGGCCGACAAATAAAAAGCGCGGACGTTTTCCAGAAACACGACGTATTTGAGGTCCCGGCTCCAGGCTGGAGAACGTCGGTAAGACATGGATCGGCGTGGTCAACCCCGCGGCGCGGTGCTGTTGTGCCGTGTATTCGCTTGGGGCTAAGAGTGCGTCCACATGAGCCAGACAGCGTTGAATCAAGTTCGTATGTCGCCACAATTGGGGAGGAACACCTGAGCGAATACAACAACTGAAGCACTCCGGGCGATCGCAAGCCTGAGTTTGATTCTTCCAAAAGATATGTGTCGGACAGAGCAGCCAATGTTCGTGCAAGGTATACAGCGTCACAGATGCTCGGCTCATCTGAAGGACACCGGGTCCTCCGATCAAGGAGATGTTGTGAAAGTTGACCACATCGAAATCACGGTCGAGCACAGTTCGGAGTTGTGTCGCTTTTACTCCCGGCTTGCCTGTCTGTTGAGTGATCAGCGGAGACAGCTTCCCGAAGGGACTGCGCAGGCGATGCACCACAACCCCGTCCTGCTCGACCTGGACAACCGGCTGTTCCGTGCCTCGCAGGCGGTAGGCATCTTCGCAGTGCACTACTTCGACATGGTGTCCCTCCGAGACCAATGCGCGAGCCAGTGCCTGAACAAACGTAGCATCCCCGCCAAAATGGTAAGGGGGATAGAATGTGGTCACCATACAAAAGCGCATCAGATAACTCTTCGGGGCGTTTCGCCGAATGACCAAGGTGCCCACTGCGCTACCTTGGTCATCTGATCGTGGACACATTCCTCCAATCAAACACCGACAAGCCTGCTATCATTCGCTCCCTC